>NZ_CP101657.1:600000-900000 GCF_024804185.1 Wolbachia endosymbiont of Aedes albopictus | reverse complement strand
TGACGTAGAATTTTATACACTCACCAATTCAGTGCACAATCAATTTTTCTGGATCCCAGTGTCACGCACTGGGATGACACCATTATAGAACGAAACAGTGTCAGCTACTTGGATGACAGAGAAGTCCAACCACAAAATAAACTAGTGAATTTTTTGAAAAGTATATAAAATTCAAGTTTAAGTAAATAGCATGGCACTTAGACTCATTCCAGATAACCTCAATATCAAGTTTAGTAAATATAGGGATTTGACTGCATTAATTAGCATTATTCTTATCATCTTTTCAATGCTCATTGTTGTGTTACGTGGAGTGAACTTAGGCATAGACTTTGCAGGCGGAATTTTGATAGAGATAAAATCTTCAGATGAGAATCACTCTATTCTCGATGCATTAAAAGAAAATGGTTTTACAGTGCAGAGTTCAAAAGCGGGTGATAATTTAGTCATGCATTTTAAAGATGAAGGAGATGAAGATAAAATCAAAAAGATAAAAAGCATACTAGAAGAAAAGCTGGGGAGCTCAATAAGTTATCGTAAAATAGACTATGTTGGCCCACAAATAAGCTCAACACAAATATTTGAAGGAATGTTATCCATGTTGATCGCGATTGTTGGAATATTTTTTTATGTTTGGTTTAGATTTAATTGGCAATGTGGATTCAGTGGAATAACAGCACTGATTCATGACGTGGTTTTAACTGTTGGTTTTATTAGCCTAACTGGCATTGAGTTTAATATTTCATCAGTTGCAGCTCTCCTCACTGTCATTGGTTATTCAATCAATAACTCAGTAATTATATATGATCGGATTCGAGAGTATTGCAAAAGTGGTAAAAGTGGGCAGATGAGTGAGATGGTAGATGCAAGTATCAACGCTACATTATTTCGCACTATATTAACCTCGGGTACAACCCTTCTTGCTGCTCTTCCTTTGGCATTAATCTGCACAGATGCAGTGAAAGACTTCAGCTTGATCATTTTTTTTGGTATTTTGATTGGCACTTGTTCTGCAATATTTATTTCTGCTCCTATATTGACCTACAGAGCTTTAGATTGTAGAAGTGTTTAGTCGCGGTATAATATCAACTTATTATCTCTTATAGTGAAATGAAAATACCTTAAAAAGCTCATTCCAAGTAGTGAATGAGACATAGAATGAGTGTTAACGCTCGCCTGTACATCATTAACTAAAAAATTTCCTATTTTAACCTGAGGAATGTGAATAACACCAGCTTTTATTTGACCTTTCGCAGTTTCATATATTTTAAAATCCTGAACGTTTTGTAAGTTAATACCAACATGTAATGCGTCTTTTTGTGATAGAACAATATCGGTTGCTCCGGTATCAAGCAAAAACGTTATATTGCGATCATTGACCTGAGCCTGAATATAAAAGTGTCCATCGTATGATTTCGTAAATTCGATACTTCCACTATTCTGACCACTATTTTGAATTCTCCCTTTATATGGTAAAAAAGTACTGAGAAATCTGTCGCTTAGTTTGTCCCTTTGCGAATCAATAAGCATTGAAGTGGCGGCTATTATTAGTAACCAAATAACTAGATTTTTCACCGCGTTCATATTGTTAAAATTTGAAGCTATTAAAATAAATTTTAAAGATTAGCGTTAAAAGTTATTATTAAAAGTAAGTAAATTTTATTGTTTTAGTACAATATTTAATATACACTTTAAAAAGATATGTTTGATTTAATTTCATGTCAGAAGCAAAAAGTTTAATTTTAGCAGCTATCCTTTCCATGTTGATCATGGTATCTTGGCGCATTATTTATGATAATTTTTTTAGTACAAACCAAAACCAGCCATTGATTGAAAATATTGAACATATCGAATCTTTTAACGACCTTGCTCCTATAATATACCAAAATTGTTCTGAAATTATTAATTCTACTCGAGAACAGAGAGTTAGTTTAACTAATAACATGATTAAAGGATCAATTCCTTTGAAAGGTGCAAGGTTTGATGACTTAATCTTAACTAACTACCACTTAGAACCGAGTTCTTCTTCTCCACAAGTGGTGTTACTGTCACCTGCAGAATCAAAAGATGTATATTTCGCAGAATTTGGGTGGCTCGATCCGAATGAAAAGATTAAAGTTCCAGATTCTAAAACAGTCTGGCAAGCAGATAAACTCAATCAAAAAGAGGTCAATTTATTTTGGGATAATGAAAATGGCATTTTATTTAGAATGAAAATTAGCCTTGACGATAACTACATGTTTAAAGTTGAGCAAATTATTGAAAACAATACAAAAGATAATGTAGCTTTGGTTCCTTATGGTAGAATTAACCGTAAACGTGACAATATCAACGAATCTTATTGGATATCCCATGAAGGAGTACTGGGTGCATTTGATAATAAACTAGAGGAGTGGACATATAAGGATATTTCCAAAAAACATTTAATAAAAGCAAGCACGAGTGAAAAAAATTGGTTTGGTTTTGCTGATAAATACTGGCTTACAGCCATCATACCTGAGAAATCTGATAAAATAAATGTAAGCATTAAACACACGAACGTTAATAATACTGATAAATTCCAAGTAGATTTTGTCAAACCTTACAAGAGCATACTTCCTGGCGCAAGTGTTTCTAATGTGAATTATTTTTTTGCTGGAGCAAAAAAGTTGAATTTACTGGATTCTTATAAGGATACTCTCAATATACCTTTATTTGATAAAGCTGTAGATTTTGGTGTTCTTTATTTTATAACCAAGCCAGTGTTTTTACTGCTTGAATATTTTAACTTCGTTTTAAAAAATTTTGGCTTAGCAATATTATTGCTGACTTTAGTAATCAAAATTTTGATGCTTCCCTTATCTAATAGATCATATATTTCGATGTTCAAGGTGAAAAGCCTGCAGCCTGAATTAACTCGTATAAAAGAGTTGTATAAAAATGACAGCTTAAAGCAGCACAAAGAGACAATTGCGTTGTTCAAGAGAAACAATGTAAACCCAATGTCGAGCATTTTTCCCATGCTAATACAAATACCGGTATTTTTTGCTCTATATAAAGTATTATTTGTTACTATAGAGATGAGGCATGCTCCTTTTTTTTTATGGATTAAGGATCTTTCAGCTCCTGACCCAACGAACATCTTTACATTATTTGGGTTGTTTAATTATAACTTTCCTATTTCTATAGGCATTTTACCTATAATTTTCGGTGCCACCATGATAATTCAGCAGAAGCTAAGTGAGAAAGATCAAACCAGTAAAGATGATATTCAAGTAAATGTTATGAAGTTTTTACCTTACATTTCTGTCTTTATTTTTTCTTCTTTTCCTGCCGGCCTGGTAATATATTGGATATTTAGTAATATTATAACTTTGATTCAACAATCATTAATAAAGTTGCTTTTAACAAGAAAAGTGGGGATGAATGTCGAAAATACTAATAGTTAATTCAATTTACCACACTGAAATAGCGAACCTTTTGCTTGAAGGTGCAGTCGATAGATTAAAAGAAAGTCATGCAAGCTATGACATAATTGAAGTTCCTGGTGCATTTGAGATACCAGCTACAATTCTCTTTGCAGTAAAAAGCAAGAATGCTAATTATAACGGTTATTTAGCTCTTGGGTGCGTGATTCGCGGTGAAACTGATCATTATAAATACGTTTGTAAAGGAGTAATCGAAGGCTTAAATGAAGTTATTATGCATTATGCAATACCCCTTGGTATGGGCGTAATTACCGCTGACAGCAAAGATAAAGCACTAATTAGAGCTTACAAAAACAAAAAGAACATTGGTGGCCATGCAGCCTCAACTGTTTTGCATATGATAGATCTACACAATAAATTAAAATAATGGAGGAAAAACCAGTAGATAAAAAGTGGCGCATAAAAAGAAGTACGGCAAGATTTCTTGCTGTACAAATTGCTTATTCAAATATTTTTGTAAGTTACAACAAAAGCACTTTTAAATTGGAAAATTGTGAGCTTAAGGACTACATAAGTAAGTTGAAAGATATATTTGAATGTGAAGAATTTGAACATCAATTCTTAGAAAACTTGTTATATAAGGTTATAAAAAGCAGTGAAGAATATGATAAAATAATAGAGTCTTATTTACATCCAAGCTGGTCCCTCTCACGGTTAAATCTTATAAGCTTATCTATCTTGCGTGTTGCAATATGTGAGCTAGCTAATTGTGATACGCCAGTCCCAGTTGTCATTAATGAATATACTAATATTGCATCTGATTTACTTGATAAACCAAGCGAAATTGGCTTTATTAATGGGTTATTGGATAAGGCAAAAGATGCAGTTAAATTAAATAAAAATCCTTAGCAATTATAGCCAGCAAACACAGGGTGTCATCCGAGTAGCTGACACATAGCTGTATGAACATTGTCTACCAGGAGGGTGTCATCCCAGTGCTTGACACTGGGATCCAGCTTTTGATAATTTCATCGAAAATGTTGTATAGTGCACAATCAATTTTTCTGGATCCCAGTGTCAAGCACTGGGATGACACCATTTGTTGTACACTCACTTTTTCTTGATTTTTTGGTTTATCTTGTCTACCTACTTTGCCACTCTGCTGAACGGATACATTTCCATAATGAATGATGTCATTTAAGTAACTGACATTAAAAAATAAAGAGGCAGACTTAACCTACCTCTTTTATACTTAACTGTCTAGTTTTTTGCTTTTTGTTCAGAAGCAACTTGTTCAACAATAAGTGAGCCCAAATAAGTGTTAACCCCTTTATTCTCCCCTTTGTTTAAGCCTAATTCTTCCAATTGCTTTTCGTTATCACTTATTGAAACATATTCACCTTTATCGTTTTTCTTTGCTAGTGAGTTTATACCTAAGAACACAGTATCACCAAACGCCGCTTTACCATCACCAATTTCACCAGTAACATATTAATCTTTGCCTTCTAAGCTGAAGTATATACGATATTCATCTTTTATAACTTCACCTTTTTCATTCTTGTTTTGGTTATTTGCTTTTATCTCTTCATGCACCTCTTTTGTTACTTGTAACATTACTTTATCATCCTTAACAACAATCTTCGAAGCTTTCAACTCAGATATTTCATTGTTTTTGCTGATAGCATATATTGCTAAACCAACCAGTGCAATAGCAACAGTTGCTAATACACCGATTCCAAGTGGTGTAGCTGCAAAAGCTGCAAGTGGAGCAAGCGTGCAAGTTGAAGACACCCAATATGGTGATGAAAGTGCTACTGCTGCGCCTATAACATACAGAGCAGTAAGTGCAACAAGTGCAGTGTTTGTTTTGTGGAGCTGACCACAGTGATTTTTGAAAGTTAGCATAAAAGACCTCATTTAATAAAATATTAATATGCTTAAATTGTGTATAAAAGAACTGTCATAGTCAAGCTTTTTCGTAAGTTACCTACCACTTGAGCCAAAGCCCCCTGCATTGCGGACGGTTTCTTCTGTGCAAAATTCTTCTCTGTCATCCCAAATTACCTGAGATACAGGAGAAATAAGGATTTGTGCAATCCTATCTCCTCTTTTTATCTCATACGACTGATTACTTAGATTAATTAGGCAAATTTTAACCTCACCTCGATAATCAGAGTCTATAGTGCCTGGAGAATTTAAGACAGTGATTCCATATTTTGCAGCAAGACCAGAACGTGGGCGGATTTGCCCCTCAAAACCGTTTGGTATTGCAATCACAATTCCAGTTGGAACAAGTAATCTCTCAAGTGGATTTAAAACAGCAGAGTCATTCAATGCAGCATAAAGATCCATACCAGCACTCTGCGTAGTTGCATAACATGGAAGAGACAAGTCTTCTCCGTGTGATAATCTTTTTATTTCTACTTTAATTTTACTTCTTTGCACTCCAATTTACCAACTATGAAGATTCAATTATAGCATGTAAATTGTATCTGCAAAAGTAATAAATGTTACATCGTAAATGATGTCATTCTAGTGCGTGACGCCAGGCCATAAAATAAGTTTTTCGTTTCTATATGCGCTACCTTAAGACTTCAACGTCTTAATGCACTTAACCCCATCGACATATAAATTTGCATGACTTTTTTGAGTATTAAGCAATGCAAGTCCAATGTTGTCTACACTAGAGCGCAGTTCCCCTATTTCCTCATTATTTTCATTTGTCACTTTAGTGCCAATATCTGGAAGTGTGTTATCCCCCTCAATAAGATAAAGTTTTCTTCTGAATATTTCTTGTCTGCTCATTCGATTTACGACTTCCTGACCTACGTAACACCCCTTATTAAAGCTTATACCGTTTGCCTTATCGATTAAATATTGCAATGGGAATGATGAATTTTGTACCATATCTTTTGCTCCATCTGGGACAAGGTTTTTAATTCTAACTTTTTCATACTGAATAAAATCTCCAACCGGTTCTTTTATTTCATCTTTATGTATGATCCTCATTCCTAGCAGCTTGTGCCTTGGATCTTGAAAAATAACTTGTGACTTACTACTACACTCCGCCAACTTAGTATCAAACAAAACTCCAACCTTATATAGTGCACTAATGTCTTTAATTTTCACTCTCAAATAAGTTTTAAGTAAATCTAGTTTCTCGATTATTTGCTGTAAGTGCACATTTTCGCACTCTAAGAAAATATATCTACCATATTCAATAAGAAAAAAATCATATAGGTATTTTCCCTGAGGGCTAAGCAATAAAGAGTAAATGGCTTTTTGGCTATCCAACTTATTAATATCATTGGTTATAATGCCTTGCAGAAAATCTCTAGTGTCAGGCCCATATAGCACTATTACACCACGACTCAAGAATGGTATATAACTCATGAAATCTCTATAAATAAACCTAAATTTTATTATATAACATTAGGCTCTTTATAGAAACTGCTTTTGGTGTGCATATTTTACAAACTCCAGCCCTTGAAATCTAACTTACGAGTATATATATAAAGTTATAGGTTAATTTGTTGAGAGGAAAAGCAAATGTCAAGTATAAGTTTAAATGTATTGGATGATAGCGTGCTGATCAAGCCTATTAGCGAGGAAAAGCAGGGTGGAATTATGCTTCCATCAAGTGCTGAAAAGAAACCTACTAAAGGTGAAATTGTAGCAACTGGTGAAGGTTCACGCAACTCAAATGGCGAACGTGTAGCTTTAACTGTAAAGGCTGGTGATAAAGTGTTCTATCGTCAATGGGCTGGTACAGAAATAGAACATAATGATGAAAAGCTTATCGTGATGAAAGAGTCCGATATACTTGCTGTCATTAAATAGCAGTCTTTATTTTACTAAACTGAAACAAAGCGCAACATGGCGCATTGTAAATGGTTTTATTATAATTTTCTAAGTTTTTTATTAACAAGAGGTGATAAAAATGACTAATGTAGTAGTATCAGGTGAGCAGTTGCAAGAAGCCTTTCGTGAAGTCGCAGCAATAGTGGATTCAACGGTAGCAATAACTGCGGGGCCTAGAGGAAAAACAGTAGGGATTAATAAGCCCTATGGAGCACCAGAAATTACAAAAGATGGTTATAAGGTAATGAAGGGTATCAAGCCTGAAAAACCACTAAATGCTGCAATAGCAAGCATCTTTGCCCAAAGTTGTTCTCAATGTAATGACAAAGTTGGTGATGGTACAACGACGTGCTCAATATTAACTAGCAACATGATAATGGAAGCTTCAAAATCAATTGCTGCTGGAAACGATCGTGTTGGTATTAAAAACGGAATACAGAAGGCGAAAGACGTAATATTAAAGGAAATTACGTCAATGTCTCGTACAATTTCTCTAGAGAAAATGGATGAAGTAGCGCAAGTTGCGATAATCTCTGCAAATGGTGATAAGGATATAGGTAACAGTATTGCTGATTCCGTGAAAAAAGTTGGAAAAGAGGGTGTAATAACTGTTGAAGAAAGTAAAGGTTCAAAAGAGTTAGAAGTTGAGCTGACTACTGGCATGCAATTTGATCGCGGTTATCTCTCTCCGTATTTTATTACAAATAATGAAAAAATGATCGTGGAGCTTGATAATCCTTATCTATTAATTACAGAGAAAAAATTAAATATTATTCAACCTTTACTTCCTATTCTTGAAGCTGTTGTTAAATCTGGTAAACCTTTGGTTATTATTGCAGAGGATATCGAAGGTGAAGCATTAAGCACTTTAGTTATCAATAAATTGCGTGGTGGTTTAAAAGTTGCTGCAGTAAAAGCTCCAGGTTTTGGTGACAGAAGAAAGGAGATGCTCGAAGACATAGCAACTTTGACTGGTGCTAAGTACGTCATAAAAGATGAACTTGGAATCAAGATGGAAGATCTGACACTTGATCATCTTGGTACTGCTAAAAATGTTAAAATTACTAAAGATAATACCACAGTTGTCAGCGAAAATAGCGATTCTGACAGTGTAAAAGCTAGAATCGAGCAGATCAAATCTCAAATTGAAACTTCAACTTCTGATTATGATAAAGAAAAGTTAAGAGAACGTTTAGCGAAATTATCAGGTGGTGTTGCTGTGCTAAAAGTTGGTGGAGCAACTGAAGTGGAAGTTAAAGAACGTAGAGATAGAGTTGAAGATGCGCTGCATGCAACAAGAGCTGCAATTGAAGAAGGCATAGTTCCAGGTGGTGGAATTGCACTTCTTTATGCTTCATCTGTTCTCGACAAATTAAAAGGTGCAAGTGACGAAGAGCAAATAGGTATAAACATTATCAAGAAAGTTCTCAGTGCTCCAATTAGAAGGTTAGTTAAAAATGCTGGTCTCGAATCTGCTGTTATCATTGACTATTTGATTAAGCAGAATGATAAAGAGCTTATATACAACGTTGAGGCTATGGATTACGCTAATGCATTTACAGCTGGTGTGATTGATCCAGCAAAAGTGGTGCGTATTGCTTTTGAAACAGCGATATCTGTTGCGAGTGTGCTGATTACTACTGAATCTATGATAGTTGATGTACCAAGCAAAGAAAATGCTTCATCTCCTATGGGTGCAGGAGAAATGGGTGGCATGGGTGGATTCTGAGTAGAGTGAAGCCGTGGAGCAATTGCTCCACGGTAGTTCCAAAAAATCTCACATTTTACTATTCATTAAAGGTAATGCGTTTGGTGCAGAAAGACACTGCTGTTTGCATCCGTTTTATCCCTTTATATTGTGGTTGTCTAATAACAAAAAGGCAGCATAAGAAAACTATAACCCCTGGTGTATTTATACTATAGCTGACCCAAACAACACGTCATACCGCGATTCATTCACGGTATCTCTTGGCATAGATCCCGCTAACACGTAGCGGGATGACGAGCTTATTGTCATGCTGCCGCGAACCGTCATACCGCCGCGGTATCTCATCCGCTAACACGTAGCAGGACGACAGCAATCCTACGTCATACCGCGATTCATTCGCGGTATCTCGGCATAGATTCCGCTAACAAGTAGCGGAATGATGAATTTGTCGTTTTTCAGATTGTCGTAAGTCAGTTTAGCTATAGCATAACGCTATATTAATAAATAATCTATATAATGCTATTAAATATAATACTTAAAATCTAAATCATTTTCTCTATAAAAGAAGAAATTTGCCTTAATGAGAATACATATATATTTAATATTGTTTTTATTTTTCTCTTGCACCCAACTATATGCTGACGAGGAAATTGCAAAATTTGATTTACTTATTGGCGAGATAAATGAAGCAAGCCTCACTCTTAAAGGTGCAATAAAGGTTACAGTAGAACCAGGCTGGCACATATATTATAAAGATCCTGGAGATTTCGGTCTTCCCACTTCTTTTGATTGTAAGGGTAACACATTAAACATAGATATTTACTGGCCTACTCCAAAGGAACATAGAGATAAAGTAGGAAGAGAGATATTTATCAGTAACGTATATAAGGATATGGTATTATTTCCCTTTAAGATGAATGTGTTTTCAAATCAAGGGTATATTGACCTTAACTTCCATATAAATTATGCGATATGTAAAGATAGGTGCATCCCTAAAAATGTTGAGATAAAAACCAGGCAACCACTGAAGGATTTTATAGATTATGATATCAATAAACTTATAAATGAGTGGTATGAAAAATAGGTTCTCATGGGGTAGGTGTCATTCCAGTGCGTGACACTGAAATCTCATTTACTTTTTTGTTCACTATGTGAGGAACTTGGACCTATAAGTATATAAACATAATGGTTTCACATAAAAAATTTAGATCCCAGTGTCACGCACTGGGATGACAAGAAAGGAGCGCTAGGATGACAGAAAGAGGTGCTAGGATGGCAGAAAGGAGCGCTAGGATGACAGGAACGAAGTCATACGAACTCTAATAGAAAATAGGTTAGGTATTTTCAATTTTTGTTGTATACTTAAATAAAAATCTCACTTTTACAGATGGATACAGTAAAGTTTGTTTTATTACTGCCAACAATATTACTCATGCTAGTTGCTGGTGTTTACCTATCGGTTAAACTAAAATGGCTACAGATATTTAGATTGCCGTACGCCCTTTCACTCATTGGAGTTAAAAGAGGGGAAAATAAATTTTCCTCTATAGCCGCCCTGTTTACAATCTTAGGGGGAAATTTAGGAGTAGGAAACATTTCAGGAACTGCTGTTGCTCTAAAAACCGGAGGACCGGGCTCTATCTTATGGATGGCAATAATTATTGTTATCACTTCTGTGATAAAATATGTCACTTGTTATCTAAGTATAAAAACCAGAAAGGAAAAGAACGGACGGTTTATAGGTGGCCCTGTAGCCTACATGGCTGATGCATTTAATTCTAGAAAAGCTACAATTGTGTTTCTGGTTGTTATGATGATGGTTTCAATAACAGTTGGTAACCTTGTTCAGGTAAATTCTCTATCAATACCACTTAACATGATAGATGTGCCTGTAGTCATTGGTGGCATTGTAATGGCCATAATATTTTTTGTTGTTACAGTTCTCAGCTTAAAAAAAATTAAAATTTTTATATCGGCTATGATACCAATAATGACGGTAAGTTACCTCATACTTTGCGGTATCATATTATTTAAGTTTAGTGAAAATATCCTTCCTTCTCTAAAATTAATAACAGGCAGTTTTTTTACAACTAGTAGCTTTAACTCTGGTTTATCTCTAGGTTTGATTTTAGAAATGTTGACTATTATTCAAGTCGGAACTTTGCGAGGTATTTTTGCAACAGATATAGGGCTTGGCCTCGAAGGAATCGTGCACTCTTCAATTGTTCCTAAGAAAAATAATAATAAATTTATTATTGAACAGAGCCTAATCACAATAATATCGCCTTTTATAGTTGCATTCATAGTGTTTATTACAACAATGGTACTGCTTGTCACAGATTCTTGGGTCACTGATTTAGAGAGTACTAACATGTGCATATTTGCTTTTAGAAAAGCTATGAATTGGCCCTATATTGACTATTTAATCATGGCCATAATGTTTTGTTTTGCCTTTACTACTATTTTTACTTGGTTTTTTTGCTCAAAACAGACAATACGCTATGTGTCTATGGATAATAAATACACTAAAATCTGGATTGTAATTTTTACCATGATCATTCCGCTTGGTGCGATGGGTAAAATCCGATTGCTATGGGATGTTGCTGATATCTCGATTGCTGCTTTGTTATTTATCAACATACTCGCTATACTCAAGCTAACTTCTAAAGATCCAGAAGTGTTTACTGTGAGCAACAGATATTTAAAATTAGGCGCCAACTAAAAGTTGCCATCTGAGTAACAATACAACCTTCCTTAATAAAAATTCAACCAATGCTCATAATAATTATATTAGCTAGTATTAGCTAGAACTAAAGGCAGAGGGTTATTAGTGAGGGGTATATGGATACACAACAAGAACACATTTATAATGAGCGCATTCAAGAATTTTTTCCTTTATTTGATAAAAAGGACGATCAAATTTATAATGCTAGAGTTGATTTTAACACAGTAAAGTTTTTAACAGAATGCACCAATTGGGATTGGAACGAAGATAAAGACAAAAATAAAGCATGTGGAGTTATTCTTCAGGAATGCAACAAGATAAAGAAAGCCGAACAAAAGCTCGAAAGTGAAGTTAAAAAAAGGTTGAAAGAGTATGTTGATGATGTTGCAGGAGTTTCAATATACGGTAATCACGCAAGTATTACGCTGGGAGATAACAAAAAAGAGTTTAAAATCAGCGAATTTTTAAATAGTGATTTTTGTCAGAAGAATGGAATCTCGGGGTTTTCAACATTGCATAGCGATGGAAAGAGCGGAATGCATGGTTTTGTTGCCGAGGAAGGAGGGAAAAAAATAAGACATTATGTCGTAACTGATGGTTCATATGAAATGACTTTAAAGTGGTATGCGGAGGGGAAAGAATGTGAGATCAAAATTAAGATTGATGCTAACGGTGTAGACCTTATTAAAGGTGATGATTTTTCTCTAGAACGGTTAGAAGCAAACAGAGATGTAAAAATAGGTGGTTTATTCTTGCATGAAATAGAATTCAGGGAAAAAGGACAAGGAAAATCGAATGAAGTGGAACACGACGGACAAGATAATCAAGCCCTTAAAAAGTCATTTGAAACTTTCATAGGAAGTGATATTAGTAGAGGTGTTGGCATTCAAGCTACTGATACAACTCGAGGAATTGGTTCTCAAACTACTATACCACGATCTGATAGTGAAAATGATTTAGGCTACGAAAGTCAAGGGGAGAGTTCTCAGAACAAAAAAACCCCTCCACCAGTGCCAACTGGAACTAGTTCGCTTCCACCTAAAAAAGATGTTTTCGATGAGCAAGGGGGAAGCAAACTTGGAAGCCGAAAACCAGATAGAAGTGAGCAAATACCTAATAATCAGCAACAACCTGAAATCCCGCAACAAAAAGGAAATAGCAGAAGCGCTCTATTACAAGAGATCAGGAATTTCAAGAAAAACAACTTAAGGCACACTGATGTTGATGATAGAGAAGCATCAATGGAAGGAGGCAGGAAAAATGAATCAACGTCTTCTATATTAGAAACATTAAAGGACAAAGTTCCTTACTTGCCTTATTCAAATATACATGAACATGACAGTGATAACCGTGGTGCTAGTGATGCTGAGTGGGAAGAAAGTAAACAGCCACTTTCTGTTCCAAAACCCAATAGCAAAAGTGACTCGGGCTATTCACCTCAAATTCATGCTCAATCTCAAGTAGATCCTGAGCAGTCAAAGAGGAGCTTAGAGAACATTCAACAAAGTAACCAAACTCCACCTGAAAATCTTCTTAAAGAAATCAGAGATAGATCACAGAAAGATAATAGAGGATTAAGGCAAGTTGATTCTACTGATAAACTGCCACAAGATAGAGAAGATGGGTTGCAAAAAAACGATTTAGCAGATGTAAAAACAGTAGAAGGTCCAACTGTTAGTGTCTCTGCTTCAACACCAAATAGTATAAGTGATTCAGGCTATTCATCTCCAACTCATGCTAATCATGAACAATCTCGAGTAAATTCTGGACAGTTAAAAGCGAGCCTAATGAATGTTGAACAAAGAGATGACACTCTACTTACGGAATTTACCAGTAAGTTGGATAAAGAAACTCAGAAGTTCCCACTAAAACCGGTGGATCAGAAAGAAATGAGCGAACAAACCAAAGAACATTTATTAGCAACTGGATTGCTAAAAGGAAATGCAGCGGAGACAAAAATAAACGATTCAGGCTACTCATCTCCAACTTATACTAGCCACTATAATTTTCAGGTAAGTCCTGAACAACTAGGGAAGAGATTAGAAACCATTGAATCAAAAAAAGAAGATACATTGGAAAAATTGAATAAAGGTTTGAAAGAACCTTCACAACAGGCTACTAAAACTAAAGATTTATCCTTAGACAGTATGTTGGAAAAAATAAAAGAAGGTAAACAATATGATCCTGTACGTAAGTTATTAGAAAGAAAAGTGGCAGAACAAGAAAATGATAATACTAATCTGACTATAGACAAAAATAGCGAACTATATAAATTGCTAGAAAAAGATGCAGCACAATTGAAAGTTGGAGTAATAGAAGAAGAAAGAAAAGATACTTTAACAGAACACACTTATGGTTATGATCGCAATAGAATTGCATTAGCTAACAGAAATAAAAGGCCACTTGGTTGGGCTAAACGTATTGCTGAGTCACAAGAAAAAGATACTAATAAAAGTATTTTGATGTAAATTGAGGTTAGGGAATGTTCAAAAAAGTGTGTCAAACCGCATTTTTAACTCAACTCAATTTTCAATAGACTTCTTTCAAAATTCATGTAAGGAGCTCAAAATTGTGGATAGCAGCAATCAAATTAAATCTTAAACCAAAACGTTTTCGTCGCTTTCTATATCTATCGGAAATGATTTTAAACCTTTTCAATAAGCCAATTACGTTTTCAAGTATTGCCCTGTGGCTCATAAGTGTCCTGTTCTCTTTTTTTTGTTCTTTGCTTAACGGATTCTTTTTCTTTTTCCTGTGCGATAATACAACATTTTTGTGTATCTTCTGCATTCCCCTGTAGCCAGCATCAGCTAAGATTTTAGTTTGCTGCTACTTTTGATTCTCTAAACATCCGAAAATCGTGTTTTCTGCCATTCGAGAAAGATGTGCATATGACTTTTCTTCTCTGTTACTATTTGTGTTTTTATAGTATGCCTTTTTTTCTTTCCAGAGTAGAAGGGCTTTTGCTTTTTTTTGGCCTCTCTACTGGCGTCTCAGTTCCGTCTATTACTAAAACTTCATATTCTACATCACTCTTTAATAGTTCTTTTTTTCCTGGTAATGCAAAATCTGGATATTTTATTAATGTGTCTTCTACCCATCTTATTATTTTAAAACAATTACTTTCACTCATGCCATAACTTTGTCCAATATGAAAATATGTGCGGTTATATATTCTAGTGCCATCAGTAGCCTGTCTTCTACGCAAAGTTTGCTTTTTCTTCCACTTCTAGCTTTTTTTCTTTCTCATCCATAATTTCTACCATTCGCTCAAATGTTGCTTTTTTTACCCCTGTTAAACGTCGAAACTTTTCTCCTTCTAACTTTGTATCCGTTCAGCGGAGTGGCAGAATCAGGTAGACAAGGTGATCTAAAAAGATAATCATAGAGCAAAAGTGAGATAATATGGTAAACCTTTTAGAACTTTGCAAAAATTTACAGCAAAAAATAGAAAGGTTAGAAGCAAAAATAGAAAGATTGGAAAAAGAGAATGAAAGTTTAAAAGCAGAAAATAAGGCTTTAAAGATAGAAAATGCTGAGTTGAGAGAAAGACTAGGTTTAAGCTCAAAAAATTCATCAATACCAAGTTCCAAAGAGTTGTATAAAATAAAAAAGAATAAGCCAAAAAGCGAAAGGAATGTTGGCGTTCAGGTTGGACACGATGGCAATTATCGCGCTAAAATGAACGCGGATGAGGTGATAAAAGTAGAGTTGTCATCTACTTGCGAATGTGGAGGGGAGATTGCAATATGCAAAAAACCATATATTCACCAAAAAGTTGATCTTCCGGACATTAAGCCTTATGTAGTAGAGTATCAGCTAGAGCATGGCCGTTGTCGGAAGTGCGGAAAAAGAAGAAGCAGCAAATTACCAGAAGGTGTTACATCAGATACGTTTGGACCAAGGGTTAAGTCAATAATTGCAGCGTTCAGCGGGTTTTACAAAAATTCAAAACGCGAAATAGCGAGTATCGTAAATGATATCTTCAATTTGAATATAAGTGTTGGCAGCATATCAAACAGTGAACACAGAGTTGCATCAAAATGCGAAAAAACATATGAGCAAATCGAACAAGAAATAAGCAAAAGTGAGGTTTTGCATATCGATTAAACCATTCACTATTACAAAGGAAAACTTGGCTGGGTTTGCAAGCAACACGGCAAGTTTTGTAAAATTCAAGAGGAATGAAAGTTTTACAAAATAGTAAATTCTGCAATCGCAATAGCTTAGTAGTGACCGACAGATATGCAGCATATAATTATTTTGCTGATAAATATAGGCAAATCTTCTGGGCACATTTATCAAGAGATTTTGAAAGGTTAGCACATAGTTGGAACATTGAAGTCAAAGTTCTAGGCTGTTACTTAAGAAATGTAGCTACTGAATTATTTGCACTGAAAAAAGCTTTACTAAAAAATGAGATAGACGTTTTAAGATTTGCCAGACGCGCAAGAAAATTGCGAAAGCGTACACGATGTTACTTGAAGGAAATATCACGTTTACCTGAAGCAATTGGAGCTTCTCGAGTTGCAAAAAATATTTTGAAATCTGAAAGAATGATGTGGAAATTTTTAGATGACGCAGAAAACATTCCGCTGACAAATAACCATGCTGAACAACAGATACGACATTATTTCGCTTACCGTAAAAATTCATATTTTACACAATCACAGCGAGGAAACACATTCCTCGAGCGAATAATTTCGTTATACTTAACATGGAAACAAAAGGAGCTAAATCCTTTCCAAAACCTTCTATCTATTGTTTCTTAAACCACTCTCCTGAACGGATACACTTCAGAAATGATTAGGACTCTGATGTTCCTTAAAGATAGATACAGCACGTGCAAACGACTCCTGTTGTTTCTTGTGGTCACCTAAGGTACCATAAACTTCACATAAGTCTGCCAGTAGTTTGGCAACTTCCGGATGATCAGGGCCGTAATGTTCTTCAAAAATAGGAAAGGCCTGTTCAAGCAGCTCCTTTTTTTCCTTATGGTCACCTAAATCCCCATGAGTGCCACCGTGGCTTACCAGTAGCTTAGCAACTTGAATATGACCAGAACCATAGTGTTTCTCAAAAACAGGTAAAACCCGCTCAAACAACTCTTTAGCTTTCTGAGGATTACCTAAATCCCTGTAAACATTACCTAGATTTGCTAGTGTTCTAGCAACTTCAAAATGATCAGGCCCATAATGCTTCTTTTGAATCGCTAGAGCCCTTTCAAGCAGCTCTTTAGCTTTATGAGGGTTACATAAATCCTTGTAAGCGTTACCGAGACTCACTCGTACTTTAGCAACTTTAAAATGATCACGGCCATAATATTTCTCAAAAACAGGCAAAGCTTGCTCAAGAAATTTTTGTGCCTTCTGGGGACTGCCTGAAGCCCCATAAGCGGGGCCTAGAATTTCCCATAGTTCAACAACTTTAGAAGTAATCATGGACATGATGCTTCTCAAGAATAAATGAGGCCTGCTCAAGCAACTCCTTTGCTTTCTGAGGGTTACCTAAATCCCCATAGGTAATACTTAGGTTTGCCAATAGTTTAGCAACTTCAAGATGATCAGGACCGTAATGTTTCTCAAAAATAGGTAAAGCCCGTTCAAACAACTCTTTAGCTTTTTGGGAATCACCTAAGTCTCCATAAGTTCCGCCTAGGTTTTTTAGTATTATAGCAACTGTAAAATGGTTAGGCTCATAATGTTTCTCTTGAATTGCTAAAGCCCGTTCAAGCAACTCTTTTGCTTTCTGAAGATTGCCTAAATCTCCATGAGCGTTACTTAAGTTTGTCAATGTGATAGCAACTTGGAAATGATCGGAGCCATAATGTTTCTCTTGAATTGCTAAAGCCTGTTCAAGTAACTCTTTTGCTTTCTGAGGATCACCTAAAGTCCTATAAGTGGTACCGAAGCTCACTAATGTTCTAGCAACTTCGAAATGATCAGGTCCATAATGTTTTTCTTGAATTGCTAAAGCCCGTTCAAGCAACTCTTTTGCTTTCCGAGAATTACCTAAATTTCCATAGGCATCACCTAGATTGGCCAATGCAATGGCAACCTGAAAATGATCAGAACCATAGTATTCTTCAAGAATAGGTAAAGCCTGTTCAAGCAACTCCTTTTGCCTACTAGGATTACCTGAATCCCCATAAGCATTACCTAGATTTGTCAGTGCAATGGCAACTTGAAAATGATCAGAGCCATAGTGTTTCTCAAGAATAGGTAAAGCCTGTTCAAGCAACTCCCTTTGTTTCTGAGGATCACCTGAGGTACCGTAAACAATACCGAGGTTTATCAATGCAATGGCAATTTGAAAATGATCAGAGCCATAATGTTTTTCTTGAATTGCTAAAGCCCGTCCAAGTAACTCTTTTGCTTTCTGAGAATCACCTAAAGCTCTATAAGAGGTACCTAGACCTACTAATGTGCTAGCAACTTGGGAATGATCAGGCTCATAATGTTTCTCTTGAATTGCTAAAGCCCGTTCAAGCAACTCCTTTTTTTCTTCATAGTTACCTAAATTCCCATAAATGATACCGAGGTTTGTCAATATAACAGCAACTTGGGAATGATCAGGCCCATAATGTTCCTCTTGAATTGCTAGAGCCCGTTCAAGTAACTCTTTTGCTTTCTGAGGGTTACCCAGACCCCCATAAGCGTTGCTTAGGTTTGTCAGTATAATAGCAACCTGGAAATGGTCAGAGCCATAATGTTTCTCAAGAATAGGTAAAGCCTGTTTAAGTAACTCCTTTTGTCTCCTATGATTACCCAGATCCCCATAAGCGATACCTAGATTTGCCAGCGCTATAGCAACTTGAAAATTATAAGGCCCATAATATTTCTTAAAGATAGATAAAGCCTGTTCAAGCAGCTCCTTTTGTCTTCTGGGATTACCCAAGTCATGGTATCCATCGTTCATCCATATTAACAAATACACAAGATAATCCTTTTCTATTGTTTGTTTTTCTGAAGGATTTTTTGCTAGCCAATTATCTATATGTGATAAAAACGCTTCTAAGTGCGGCAATAATTGTCGCTTCTTAGCATAATCTTCTAATTTATCACTGTCGTCAGGGAAGCTTTCTTTTAGTAATTCAAAAGTCTTTTTCACAACTTTGTTTTTGCCTTGTTTTTCTAACTCTATCCTTATTACTTGCTGTACTAACCTGTGAATATTGACTAAATTTTGCTCTTCTCCTGAGTTGATCATTGAATATTGCTTAAGTAGTTGGATAGCATCACCTAACTTTTCTCTATTGCGTTCTAATCCTAAAAACATTTCTACAGGAATATTGTCAGAGGCAATATAGGCGATAATATCTAAAATTTCTTTGGCTTGCTGGCCATACTCTGCGTTGTCTTTGATTTTATTAATAGTAATTCTCCAGGTTATAAAAGTTGTCTCGGTGTAACTATCATTGCTGTCTTCAGGAAACTTGAAATCAAGCAATTTTTTTGCTTCCTCTTTATACCTTTTTAAATAATCACTGATTTCAAACCTCAAGCCTACATTCTTTAATGCTATATCCCTTTCTTTTATGTATGCAACTGCCTGCTGCAGGGCTAAAGGAAAATGCTGTAATGTCTCTGCTAAATTCTTTATTTCATTTTCTTGTGATCCATCCTTTATATCCAATGCTTTTCTAATGAAGTCTATGGACTCTTTAAATATATCCAATGTTAATACTTCTATATCTCCCCACTTTTGATTACGCGAGGTAATCAAAACACTAGGTTTATTATCATCAGATGATAAAAAGTGGGACGGTAAAAATTGACTAATACCAGCATCTTGACCTTCACTTCTATATTTTTCTGCATTATCGAAAACAAAGAGACTTTTTCTCTTGGCAAAAAAAGCATATATATCTCTTACAATAGATTCAATATCCCTATCTTCTGAAAGACTGCACTATAGTTTCATAGGTTGCAGCATTTATCCATATAATATTGTTGTCATAATCTTTACTGTGCTTTTCAATATATTTTCTGGCTAGTTCAGTTTTACCTATTCCTCCCAAACCACAGATAGAAACTAGTTGTGATATTACTGTGGCTACACCTTGACTTTTTTGTATTAATTTGTGTAGTTCTCGTAATTCTTCTGTCCTTCCAGTGAACGATCCTACTGGATTTCTCACCTCAAATCGAAAGCCTCCTAAGATTTCTTCTTTCATCTTGCGAAAGAATTCTCTTCCGTCTTCATGTGTAAGAAAACGTCTCCCTTTTTCTTTCAACCAATCTAGCATTTTTTCTTGGAAGCGAGCGTAAACATTCTGTCTATCAATATCATTAAATTGCTCGCCTAGCTCACTTTTGATAATATCCGCTAGTTTTATTTCATTGGGCTGATTTACTGCAAATACTAACTTATCAAAAAATTCTTTTATATTGTCTTCCAACCTACCTTCATTCATCATTCGTCCAAATTCACGTTGCCACGTCTGATTTCTTTCCAATTTCCTTTTTGAGTTCTGATCTGGCTTGTTTTGGAGTTTTTTTATCTCCTCTTCTAATTCTTCCATCGCTTCTTCTACAGCACTTTCAAATGCTGGTTGCACTACTGAAATCATGTTATTGTGAATATAAGAGAACTTATATCTAGTGCCACCATCTTTAAAAAAGACATCACTAGTGTCGATTACTTCAACTAAAATTTCTATTTCCTCGTTTGGTCCTAAAGTTTTTACCCTCAACTTCTTCACTGTGTTTCGTGCTGTGCTTTGATCCAGATCAAAATCGATATTAGTACAGATAATAAAATCTTTCAGGTTACCATCTGCAAAATCTTGATTATTTTTGATCTTTAGGTAAGAAACAAAATACTTTGCTAATCCAAACTCACCACTTTTATCTTTTGTAAGTAAGTTCCCTACTCCAATTTTCTTGTTATCTTCATCTTGTGTGTGTTTAGCCTGCAAAAAACGGTATACTTTCTTACTACCTTGGGTACATTCAAATACTAAATAATCGAACTTTCTGGCCTCTTCTATTTCTGTACCTAAGCGAAAAGAGTGCTGATAGAGCACTCCTCGATGCAAAAATAGCATCAATACCTTTAGCTGGTAGATATTACCGTGCATAACTAGTTACCTCATACAGGCTGCTATAAATTTGTTTGATCTAGAATTAAAGATTACCAAACACCTAAAATAATGCAATAGAGTCTTTACATGTTGATAGAAGGCCTTCAAGAATAGGAATTGCTTGTAATTCTTGATTTAAAAAAGACTTTCCAAAGATTTCCCGAATTTAATATGTAATTGCTGTAGGGTGCATTTAGTAATATAATCTCATATTAAATAAGACGTTACTTAAGTTTATGCTAGATTCTCCGCTAATTTTGACAGCCATTCTTATATTTTTCATTTTTACGTTATCATTCTTTTTTATAAGAAAGATATTTGGGTCAACAAACAAGAAGATAATAAAATCCTTTAGGAAAATTGTTCAGCAAATAAATACATTAGAAACAGAAATGCAGAGCTTATCTGATGAGGAGCTTGCTGGTAAAACTCAAGAATTCAAACGAGAATTGAAAAATGGAAAAACGTTAAATGATCTTCTCGTACCTGCATTTGCAGTTGTGCGCGAAGCCTCTCGACGATTCCTTAATATGAGACATTTTGATGTCCAGCTAATCGGTGGAATGGTGCTTCATAATGGCATGATATCAGAAATGAAAACAGGAGAGGGAAAGACACTCGTTGCAACTTTAGCTGCATACCTTAATTCTTTAGAAGGGAAAGGCGTGCACGTCGTAACTGTTAACGATTATCTTGCAAAACGAGACACAGAGTGGATGAGCAAATTATATAATTCTCTTGGGGTTTCTGTTGCGTTTATCACGAATAACTTGACAGACGAAGAGAGAAAAGAGGCTTACAGTGCAGATATCGTGTATTCCACAAATAACGAGCTTGCCTTTGATTACCTGCGAGACAATATGAAATTTTCTCAAGAAGACATGGTTCAGAGAGGATTTCACTACGGAATAGTTGATGAAGTAGACTCAATACTCATTGATGAAGCTCGCACTCCGCTTATTATTTCTGGCCCGGTTGAGGAAAACAATCAGATATATAAGCATATCAATAAAATAGTAACCAAATTAGTTGACTCCGATTATGAAGTAGATGAAAAAGGTAGAACGGTATTCTTGACTGAAGATGGTATTTCACGAGTAGAAGAACTACTCAGGTCATACAATCTCATTCCTGAAAATTCCTCGCTCTATGATACTGACAGCATGATAATGACTCATTATATAGACCAAGCATTACGTGCACATAAGCTGTTTACTGCTGATAAAGATTATATAGTAAAGGATGGCAAGGTAGTGATTATTGATGAATTTACTGGGCGTATGATGGAGGGCAGGAGATATTCCGATGGTCTTCATCAGGCACTTGAAGCGAAGGAGAATCTTGAAATTCAGCATGAAAACCAAACTTTAGCATCGGTCACATTTCAGAATTACTTTCGTATGTATAATAAACTTTCCGGAATGACTGGAACAGCAGCAACAGAGGCAGAAGAGTTTCGTGATATATACAGACTAAATGTAGTAAAAATTCCAACTAATGTACCTGTAAAAAGAATAGACATCGATGATGAGATTTATGGCACAGGAAAAGAAAAATTTAATGCTGTGTTGAAGTTTATAGAAGAATGCCACAAGCGCCTTCAACCAGTCCTTGTTGGCACGGTAAGCATCGAAAACTCTGAGAAGCTTTCTGCGCTTTTGCAAAGCCATTCTCTTAAGCATTCAGTATTGAATGCTCGTTATCATGAACAAGAGGCGTACATAATAGCACAAGCTGGAGTGCCAGGTAGTATCACTATAGCAACTAACATGGCAGGACGTGGAACTGATATTCAACTTGGTGGAAACGCTGAAATGATCGCAAAGGTAGAGCTAAAGAAGATAAAAAATGCTGATGAAAGAGAAAAAAAATACCAAGAAATAGTCGAAAGAGTAAAAAAAGATAAGGAAATTGCTATAAAAGCTGGTGGTTTATGCGTGGTTGGAACCGAAAGACATGAAAGCAGGAGAATAGATGATCAATTACGCGGCCGTTCTGGTCGTCAGGGGGATCCTGGACTTTCTAAGTTCTTTTTATCGCTTGAAGATGACCTAATGAGAATATTTGGTTCTGATAGAATGAGAAGCTTTTTACAAAAAGTAGGGTTAAAGAATAACGAAGCTATTCATCATCCATGGATCAATAAGGCACTTGAGAAGGCGCAGAAGAAAGTTGAAGCTAGAAATTATGATGTGCGGAAGTCTTTGCTTAAGTTTGATGACGTAATCAACAACCAACGTAAAGTTATTTTTAAGCAGAGAAACAATATCTTAGGCAACGAAATTAATGATTTACTTGAAGTATATAGCGAAGTAAATGAGAGCATAGTAGAAGGTATAATCCAAAGTGGTTATTATGAGGATTATATTGAAGATATAGTCAAAGAATTCCATACAAGGTATGGAATAACGCTTGATAAAGAAGATTTAGCAAAGTTTTTAAACAAACAAGAAGCTTTGAATTATATAAATGATAAGATACAAGAATTTTTTACTGAGAAAGAAAAATATTTCAACAGTCAGCACACTACAGATTTGTGGAATACGATCGTGAAGCAAATGATGATAATGGCACTTGATCATTTATGGAGGGAACACCTTTCAGTTCTAGAGAGCCTAAGACAAAGCATAAGCTTACGTGCCATGGGGCAGAAAGATCCACTGAATGAATTTAAACGCGAAGCTTTCTTGATGTTTGAGTCAATGCTTGAAAAATGGAAGGAACTCACCATTCACCGCCTAGCGCACTTTAAGTTGGCAGACAACCAAGAGATAGGCAATAGGTTACATTCTACTAGAAATAGCAGACTTCCCAAAGTCTCAAGAAACGACAAATGCCCTTGCAACTCAGGAAAAAAATACAAACACTGCCACGGTGCGGTTACTGTGGTGAACTAAAAATTATGGTTATACAGTTTGTTTATTTCCATCAACATTACTGCAGCTAACCTCACTTAGCTTACTGTTTAATGAATGCTCTGATGACTTATACGCAACCCCATAGGAAATTCCACCAACGATCAGTGCAGATGCCACAGTAATTCCAACTATTGCTAGTGCAGGTAATGCAGTGGCATAGGCAAGTACTAGTGGAACTACAACAGCAGATATAACACCCACAGTAATTCCTGCTGTCATAGCTTTAGGTCTATGGATGCATGATGGATCTGCACCATAATTTAGTAGAAGTTTTGCTACTTTTGGATGTTGATAATTTAGTCTTGGATATTCACCATGAGTGTAATAAACAGCATAATATAAAGGAGTCCTTCCGTCTTTATCTTGTACATCAACACCTGCCCCTCCTTTTAATAGAGCCTCTGCTATTTGTGTATACCCGTTCTCAGCAGTATAATGCAAAGGAGTTTTTCCATCTTTACCTTGTAGATTAACATCTGCTCCTTTTTCTAGCAAAACTTCTACTACTTGTGTGTGCCCATGTCCGGCAGCATAATGCAAAGGAGTTCTTCCTTTTTTATCTCGCGCATTAACATCTGTCCTTCCTTCTTTTAGTAGGATTTCCACCATTTGTACATATCCACACTCAGCAGTATGATGCAAAGGAGTAAATCCACATCCATTTTGTACATTAGTAGCTCCTGCCCTTAACAGAAGCCTTACCATTTCTATCTTATTCCCAAGGTGAACAGCATAATCTAAGGGAGTGAATCCCTTTCGGTCCTGCATGCTAACGTCTGCTTTTTCTGCAAGTAAGATTTCCGCTACTTGTGTATGTCCGTGCTGAGCAGCACAATGCAAAGGAAAGCCGTCATTAATATCAAAACCATTTGCCACCAAATGCTCTGCTAATTTTGCACAATTAAATTTAGCTGCGAATTGTAGTAAATCACCACATGGAAATTTCTTTAGATCAAAATTATTTTTTTCCCACCGTTTAAGAAATTTTTCTATAGTTCCTAAATTTCTTTCATTGGACTTAGCCTCTATTTCAGCTTTTATTTTATCGGCTATATTATCCTTGTTCAGACCTTGGCTACAATTGATTGCTACTAGTATTTCCTGCATTTTTTTCTCCAAGATATAAAATTTTATTATGGCATATGAAGTGGATTATGTCAATGAAAACCTAAGAAACTGGTTCTTCTTTTTTTCTATAGCTTTGTTTACCTAAAATTTGAAAAACAACAAATTCGTCATTCCGCCGCGAACCGTCATACCGCTGCAGTATCTCTAGATCCCGCTAACACGTAGCGGGATGACGAGTTACTTAACATCATACCGTGATTTATTCACAGTATCTCAACCGCTAACAAAGCGGGATGACATCAATCCTACGTCATACCGTGATTTATTCACGGTATCTCAACCGCTAACAAAGCGGGATGACATCAATCCTACGTCATACCGTGATTTATTCATGGTATCTCTAGATCCCGCTGCGGTATGACTAGACTTTTTGATTTACTCCCACTCAATGGTTGCTGGTGGTTTAGAAGTTAAGTCATAGACAACTCTATTTACTCCAGAAACGTTATTAACAATTATACTGCCAACATTCTGTAAAAAGTCCCAAAACACTAGCGAATGCTGATCCTTATCCTCAAATGGAAATGCATCAGCCGTCATACCATCGGACGATGTTACAGCCCTTAAAGCACAAACATATCCGTATGTACGACCATCTCCCATGACGCCTACAGTTTTTATTGGTAATAATACAGCAAAAGCTTGCCATATCTTATCGTATAGATCGTAATTTTTCATCGTATTAATATATATTTCATCTACTTCTTGCAATATTCGCACCTTTTCTTCATCGACTTCACTTATAATCCTCACTGCAAGTCCGGGTCCAGGAAATGGATGTTGAAATATTATCTCGTCTGAAAGCCCAATTTCTTTTCCAAGTAGCCTTACCTCATCTTTAAAGAGGTAGCGTAAAGGCTCTACTAGCTTCAGGTTCATCTTTTCTGGCAACCCACCAACATTATGGTGTGACTTAATTGTACTAGTGTTGTCTGAGGCATGCCCTGATTCAACTACATCAGAGTAGATGGTACCTTGCATCAAAAAATCCACACCACCTATTTTTTTTGCTTCTTCTTCAAACACTTCAATGAAAGCGTTACCGATAATTTTTCGCTTTTCTTCTGGATCAGTTATCCCCTTCAACCTACTCAAAAATAAATTTGATTTATCAACGTAGTTTATCGGAATCTCTTTTAACATAGTAATGGTCTGGTTCTTGCGTAACAACCCAGTATCGATAAAAATACAGTTCAATTGTTTTCCTATAGCTTTATGTGTGAGAGCCGCTGCAACACTTGAATCAACCCCACCACTTACTGCAGCGATTACTTTTTTCTCTCCTACTACATTTTTGATTTTTTCCTTCTGCTTTTCAATAAACGATTTTATTGTCCAGTCTCTCTCGCAATTTGTAATATCCAAGAAGTTAGAGAGCAATTTACTGCCATTTGTTGTAGGCTTAACTTCAGGATGGAACTGAGTACAGTAAATCTTCCGCTGTTCGTTAACAATCATTGCAATTGTTTGATTTATCACACCTGATGCGATAACAGTAAATCCCTGTGGTATAGTATCAACACTGTCCGCATGGTTCATTAATACATCCACTTCAGAATTAACATCCCAGGTATCCTTTATAATGGGGGATTCTTTTAGTATCTTGATTTTAGTTCTGCCAAACTCCTGTTTGAAACTCTCTTTTACTTTTGCTCCAAAATAATGACAAATGAGTTGCTGTCCATAGCATATTCCAAGTATAGGAACGTTTGTTGCCTTATTAAGTTTTATAATTTCATCTACTACTCTACTTGTTTCAGAACAATCATCATTTACAGATTGTGGTCCTCCAGAGAGAATAAACCCATTGAATTTTGATATTGTTTCAAAACTGATGTTGCTTGGAAATATTTCGCAATACACACCCATTTCTCTGACTTGTCTTGCGATAAGCTGTGTAAACTGTGAACCAAAATCAATAATGGCAATTGCTGACAATTTTCTCCTCCATATTATTTAAAAGTGATATCTGATAATAAAGAAAATAAAGAAGTAAGTAAACTGTAGCTAAAGTGACTTAGGTTTACCTACAATTTGAAAAACAACACACTACGTTTTCTTTATTTTGCTTATAACTTCCACAAGCAGTGCAAACATAAATGAAGAATACAAATATCCTTTTGGTAATTCTATATGAAATCCATGAAGTATGAGGTACACACCGACAAGTAAAACAAATAAGATAGCAATTACTTTTAAACCTGGATTAGATTTGATTAACTGGGCGGTATAACTTGATAAAAACAGCATTGCTAGCATGGAAAATGTAAACGCTGTGGCAATTATTATCATGTTATAAGTTAGTGCTATAGCAGTTAATATCGAATCAACTGAAAAAACTAAATCTATTAATATAATTTGTAGCACAACTAAAAAAAATTTTGATTTAACGTTTGCTTTCTTTTTATTTTTCTTACATACAAAGATGTCATCTCGTAACTCCATAGAGCTTTTAACAATAAGGAATAATCCCCCTGCAATCATAAGTAAATCCCTTGCTGAAATATTTAGCGATGCAGTGTGAAATATAGGTTTTTGCATTGACAATATAGATGATGTAAAAAATAGTATTACAAAACGCATTATTAGCGCTAATCCAAGGCCCATAAGGCGCACTCTTTCTCTCAGCACATTTGGTACCTTATCTATTGCTAGAGAAATAAAGATTAAATTGTCTACACTAAGTATAGTTTCAAGTAGTGTAAGTGTCAGTAAAGTCCAAGCATCAGCTAGCATTTTTGTCCCAAATTCAGCTCTTCTTACTCTACAATAGATGTGTAAAAATTAAGTGACTTTACTCAGAAGTTTTATAGCAGCTCTCCAGAAAAACAGGATATATAAAGTTCAGCAGCTTCTTCTATTTTCGTTTTTGAGTAAAATCAATAATAAGAGAGTTTCTTATTTTCATACACGCAAATAAGATAAAGCCTTATTTGCGTTTTTGACTTTATTTGAAAATAATACATATACTATGAACATTGTGTGCTGGGTTGAATGATAAGATAAAGCCTTATTTTCATTTTTGACTTTATTTGAAAATAATATATACTGTAAAAATAGTGTGCTGGGTTGAATGAATGGATATTAAAGAATCACCTCCGGGTAAAGTTGTTAGAGCATTCGCTGGTTATCAGGCATTTCCCTTGCCACCAAAATTTGAATGGGACAATGATTTAGTTAATAGTCTTTCCAGAGCAGATCGTATTTTGGGTATGTTATCCAGGGAAGGAGCTAAATTGCCTAACCCTCATCTTCTCATGCGACCCTTTATAGTACGTGAAGCAGTTCTTTCAAGTAGAATCGAGGGAACTCAAGCAACTCTTGGTGAAATTTTGGCTCAAGAAGCAGGTGCTAATGTAGATCGCAATCCCGATGATTTACAAGAAGTACGCAATTATATATCAGCGCTTGATTATGGCCTAAAACGTTTACAATCTCTTCCGCTATCGCTCCGATTAATTAAGGAAATTCACGGGAGGCTGATGCAAAGTGCAAGGCCAGGGGAATTTCGTCTAGTACAAAACTGGATTGGAAGGCCAGGGTGTACAATAAATACGGCAAAATATGTCCCGCCAGCACCAAATGAATTGATAAGTTGCTTGCGCTCTTTTGAAAAGTTTCTACATGATAGAACATTACCCCCACTTATACATATAGCTCTATGTCATTATCAATTTGAAGCGATTCACCCATTCTTGAACGGTAATGGACGTATTGGACGTTTATTAATAACATTACTTCTGATCGAAAGAAAATTATTACCATCACCTCTGTTATACTTAAGTGCATTTTTTGAAGCTACAAGAAGTGAGTATTATGACCAACTTTACAATATAAGCAACAGAGGCACGTGGCATGATTGGTTCTCTTATTTCTTAAATGGTGTAGTACTGCAATCATTGGATGCATTGTCAAGAGCAGAACGAATTAACATTTTGATTGCAAATTGGCAAACTGAAGTTAGTTCTAAAACTGAAGGAGTTGCGAGTGGTATTGTAAGGTATCTCGCTGTAAACCCTTACTTTACTATAAGGAAAGTAGTTGAAAACTTAGGTGTCGTATTTACAACAGCCCAAAGAGCAATCGTAAAGCTTGAAGACTTAGGCATCGTTTCACAAACTTCTCAAGGAAAGAGAGATCGGGTTTTTTGTGCAACTGATATTTTGAATATTCTAGAAGAACCAACTAAGATTACAGAGAACTTCGATAGCACATTATAGCTATTGTGATGAATAAATTCAGCAAACAGCAAGCTCAAAGAGTCTGATCCAATGGACATGCTGAACAAAAAGTAAGGAGCTCCTTTTGGAGGATTATATTAACTTATTAATCAATTGCTTGACTTTTAGCAGGATTTATTATATTATTTATTAATGAGCAATGCAATCAAACCAAGGAGGATAGCATGACTGGTGACGATAACAGAAAAACTTTACAATCGATAATTACTGGCAAAAATAACAGTATAAATATAATTGAGAAGTTAAAAGATTTTCTTGGAAAAAACAAAGAAATAACTATTAATAAAGACACATTTGCATGTGCTTTACGATGCCCAAAAACTACAAAGGAAGCGATAGTACACAAAATTCTGCTTCATTTTATACAAAATCCTGGCGAGCAATCACTAGAACAAGTAATACAATACTTAGATGAAGCAATAAAACCTAGGATATATGCAAAAAACAACCCAGTAAGAAATCTAGATGAGGAACTTCGTACTCATATAAACTTTAAAGATGAAAAGGGAAATACATTACTACATCATGCAGTTATAGGTAATAAAACTGAAGAAATAATCACCCTTCTTGTTACATATAGTGCAAATCCTTTGATACAAAACGCGGATAATAAAATTCCTTTAGATTTAGCTCAAGGAAAAACAAAAGAAGTGCTTATTAAAAGTATGAAAAAACAAGCTCATACGAAAAAAGAAAGCGCTATGATAGGCAGTTTAGTGCCTGGCATGATAATTGGTGGTTTTCTTAGTGTTGTACTTGGAGCTGGTGTGTGTGTTGCAGTAAGTCTTTCTGGTGGTATGATACTAGGTGTAATGATAGCACTTGTTCTTGTTGCTAGTATAGCTGTTGGACTGGCCATGTATTTTTTGAGTCAAGACTATGAACAGGCTAAAGCGATAGAAAAAACTGTTAGCACTGTTAGTTCTGAAATATCTGTTGATGGTGCAACAAAGCCGGATGACACCCTCCTGATGGGCCAAAATCACAATGTTCGTACAGCTATGCGCGGTATAGATTCCGCTAACTAGTAGCGGAATGAAGGTTTTTCAAATTGTTGGTAAATCTAGGTCAGCTTAGCTACAGAAAAAGCTATAGTATTTTTCAAACTAAATAATAAACTTTGTAATTAGGATATTCTGGATTCCAGCGTCACGGGCTGGAATGACAATTGCATTTTTTGCTTTTTTGTCATCGAATACTCCTACTCTTTATATCATCCAAGTGTCCTGACTACTTGGATCCAGGAAATTTAATTGTTTTAAATTTTGCTCAACGTCCTTCTATACACCTATTTAAATTTTATGTATGTGTAATATAATCTATAATAACGTTTATCAATACAATATATTAAAAAATATTATGAGCTTTATGAAAGAAAGAAACACCCCTGTGATGGAACAATATTTGAACCTGAAAGCTCAATACAAGGATCATCTGCTATTTTATAGGCTAGGAGATTTTTATGAGTTGTTTTTCGATGATGCTATTAAAGCTGCGAAATTGCTGAATATAGTGCTAACCAAGAGGGGCAATTCAAATGGGCAAGAAATACCAATGTGTGGAGTGCCAGCACACAGTAGCGAATCTTACCTACACAAGCTAATAGATTTAGGATTCAAAGTAGCAATCTGTGACCAATTAGAAACTGCTGATGAAGCAAAAAAAAGGGGCTATAAATCCATAGTAAAACGTGATGTAGTACGAGTTGTAACTCCAGGTACAATTATAGAAGATTCGCTACTGGAGGATAAAAGCAATAATTATCTCGCGTCCATAGTTGAACAAAATGACGAATATGCTATTAGTTGGCTTGAATTATCAACGGGAAAATTTTTTCACACTTTAACGAATTTGAAAGCTCTAGATAGTGATTTATTGCGTATATCACCAAGAGAATTATTAATTTCTGAAAAATTCATTGAGGACGAAAAAATTAGATCGATTTTAAAAAATTATAAAATATCAATTACACAACACGCCCAGAGTTTTTTTGAGTATAGTAAATCTCACAGAACGTTATGCGAGTTTTATAAAATCAGGGAACTTGGGAGTATAGGAAATTTCAGCAAAGTAGAAATCATAGCGTGCGGTGCACTGCTTGAATATGTCAGAGTAACACAAAGGGGCTCCATTCCAAGGCTTGAATTCCCAAAAACCTATAAGCAACAAAATTTCATGCTTATTGATGCTTCAGCAAGGAGAAATCTTGAGTTGTTTACAACTCAATTTGGTGAAAAGAAAGGTTCACTAATTTCAGTTATTGATCACACAGTTACAGCCTCTGGTGGACGCCTGCTCAAACAAATACTCGCTTCACCACTTGCTTGCTCCAAGGCAATCAATTTGAGGCTCAGCACCACTCAATTTTTTGTAAATAATCATGAGCCACGCAGAAAAATACGAGAGATATTATCTAACATTCCGGATATTGAGAGGTCTTTATCGCGCTTAATACTAGGGCGTGGTTCACCAAAGGATATGAATCTATTAAAAATAGGCCTAGGAAAAACTTTAGAGTTATCTGAGTTCTTATGTAAAATTGAATCAGGTGAAAATGGATCTCTCCCACAACAATATGTCATCCAAACTGGAATCCAGCCAGCGTCACGCGCTGGAATGACAGTAAAATCAGACGAGAGTGAACTAAGCACAATACATAAAAGTCTTGGTAATCATAAAGATCTATTCGAGCTTCTAAACAGCGCTATACTTGATAACAACCTCAGTTCTGTAAAAGAAGGAGGATTTATCAATCCAAAATACAACTCAGAATTATCTGAGTTATCTTATATATTGAACAACAGTAACAAGTTGGTAACCAAGCTCCGTGAGTCTTATCGCGACCTAACTGGCATTGCCGCACTCAAAATATTACACAACAATATACTTGGTTATTACGTTGAAGTGTCAGCAAATCACAAAATAACTTCGGACATATTTATTCATAGGCAAAGCTTAGCAAATAGCATGCGCTACACTACTAATGAATTGGAAGAACTAGAAAATAAAATTCTTACGGCACGTGATGCTGCAATCGGCTTAGAAGTGAAAATTTTTAGTGAACTGTGTAGTGAAGTCGCTAAAGAATCTGAAAAAATTGCTCTTGCTGCAAATGCTTTGGCAAAACTTGATATTAGAGCCACGTTTGCGGAGCTTGCAGTGCAAAATAATTACGTAAAACCCATTATCGATAACACTAAAGAGTTCAATATTCGCAATGGAAGACATCCAGTGGTTGAAGTTAACGATAAATTCATTGCAAATAGCATCAATTTAGCTGGTATACATCTAATTACTGGGCCTAATATGGCTGGAAAAAGCACTTTCTTGAGGCAAAACGCTCTCATTGCAGTTTTAGCTCACATGGGGTCATTTGTGCCAGCAGAGAGTGCGCATATTGGAGTGATTGACAAGATATTTAGTAGGGTTGGTGCAACAGATAATATAACAGCTGGTTATTCTACCTTCATGGTAGAGATGATCGAAACAGCAACGATAGTAAATCAGGCAACAGATCGTTCCTTGGTGATACTTGATGAAATTGGTAGGGGCACAGGAGTGTATGATGGATTATCTATTGCACAGGCAGTGATTGAACATATTCACAATGTAAATAAGTGCCGCGCCATTTTTGCAACTCATTATCATGAATTAACTGAAGTAAGCAAATACTTGAAGAACGTGAAATGTTTTTGTGTAAAAATAAGAGAGTGGAACGGAGAGGTTATCTTTCTACATGAAGTAATTGAAGGCATTGCAGATGAGTCATATGGAATACATGTAGCAAAACTTGCTGGTTTTCCTGATTCTGTTTTAAATAGAGCAAGTGAAGTATTTGAGGAGCTAAAGGCTTAAGAGGAAATTCTGACCTTACCCAGAAAAAATGGAGAGAACCCTATGATATTATTTTTTGTAACATTGTTATACACGTCATGATAAGGGGGCTGGCAAAATATGTCAAGTAAGTTTTTCGTTTCTATGTTACCCGCTACTTGGATGACAGAAAAGAGTGCTGGGATGACAGGAGACAATGTAACCTCATTAAAAACTTAATTTCAGTCCAGTCAAGAGCACATAACCAGAGTTGCTATTTTCTACTTCAGGCTCTTTGGTACTAAATTTTACAATATCGAAATAGTATGAAGTGCCCATAAAAAATGGATATTCAAGGCTTAAAGCATATGATATTAACTCGTTTGTACCTTTGCTTGCAATGTTCCTACCACTATTGAAATATGTTAAACTCAATTTGCGAGAATCAGAGTGGTAAGCGATACCTGCATTCATATAATACGTATTATTTATTCCAGGATTACGCTTCTCGCCTGATTTACCACCATTACCATATGAAAAAATGCAATCAAGATCGAACAATTTTAGCTTCAAACCAAAATTCCAGTGCAGTAATTGATTATGACATCCATAACCTTCAGGAGTTCCATCTAAGCAACCAGTTAAATTTTCTCTTGCAAATTCACCAGTTAAGGCAGTAGTAAAATTTATATCGTCTGATAGGCCATTTTTATAGGAAAGGCCAGCAGCAATTAGATTGCTATATTGTAAGTTATTTTTTCCTGGGACATAACTGAACCCGAGTTGAAAGTTATAGATTTCAGGGGAGATGTAGTTAATTGATGGTTGTTTTAACCCTAGTTCGAGTCCATTATAATCGCTATAAATATTGGGCTTGACCCAGAACACCTTGTCTTTATCATATCCAGGGTCATTATCTCTGTTTTTGTTACCATGCAAATTTGCATAATTTGTCCAATGACCATTTACTCCTCCAGCAGCTGCATAAATTTTTGAAGTGTTAATTAACATGCTCTGACTAACTAAACTTCTTTTACCATATTCAATTGATCCAAGCACCTGATTTTTAATGATGAAATACCATTCCTCCATGTCTAACTTTTCTATGTCTAACGCTTTTAGGTTTGCAATACCAGAAACTCCTGCCTTAACATTAAACCCCATTTGAGTATTTGGATAAACTTGCTGTAAATAAAGAAAGCGCAAGTATGAATAACTTGAAGTTTTATCCTTAGCATTAGCACTGAAAGAATCTCTGTTGAAGGCGTAGCCGAATCTCAAATCTATTTTTCCGTCTAGTTCTACATAAAATATTTCCTTATCCAAAATTGTTCTAGAGCTAGCACTACTCTGCAAAAATAATGATGAAAGCAGTGCTACCAGGTAGTGCCTTAACTTCATAAATAAACTCAATATAAATAAAAAACAACTTTTCAGAAGGTGCCGCTGGTAGATTTTGCTGCCCGTTTTTGAGCTATATTCCCATAAATTATTGATACACTTGGTAATTTTCGCTTTAATAACTGCTTATTAATGGCAGAATGTATACGATTAATTATTTTAGACGTACTTTTTACATCGCAGTTAATCAAAACAAAAAGCACTTTATTCTCATCAATATACCCTAGAAAATCATCACTACGGCAATTTTTATAAAAATGTTCTATGATAACTTTCAGTGCATCATTTATCTCACTACAGCTACTATTTAAGCCAATCACTCCTATAGCTGCATTAATTTGATGTTGAAAGGCAAAATTTAATATAACGTATAACTCTAGAATAGTAGACTCATTGTTTGGTATATCAAATAAGTTATGGTTTTTATATTTTTTACCCATTAGATATTCATCTCTAAAGATTCCTAATTTATGAGACAAGCTGATATCACGTATCAATAGCTCATAATTTATTTTATTACTAGCAAATTGTGTAGTGCGGAAAACTTTTACTTTTGTCTTTATATCTTCTCCTTTAGCATCAGTTAAGGAAAAATCTATCACTTTAGGTAATACGTCAAGTAAATCGTGTCCATTTTCGGTATACTCCAAATAATTCTTCATGTCGTCAGCTGCTCTTGCACTTAAAATATTGATTAACGGCTTATTAAGTAAATTCCCTTCCTCGTATTTTAACAAATTCCTTGCGGTTTGATTAAGCCCTAAAATTAATACGTTTTTTTTCTTATTATCCTGACAAACAGATACCACAGCATCATCTTTCCTTCTTGCAGTTATGAAATCATCCATACTTTCATTCTATACAGCATATTTATAAGTATAATAAGATTATATTAAAATTTGCTTACTTATTAATATGCTTGATTAGATATAGATAAAATGCCATACGGGATGGCTTTGTTAGCTATTTTAGGTGGTAATAAATGGATAAGTCAAGCAAAATTACATTTGTAACTTTGCTTGACTTATCCGTTTTTTTTGAGCTTGACCATAAAATGATTCTTAAGAAAACAAATGCAATTTTTTGCAGGTTTCACGTATGATAAAAATTAACAGTTTTATTTTTAGCCAAATTAATTGAATCAAGCTACAAAACCTGCTAAAGTTAACTTTATGAAAGCACCCTTAGCTCAGTTGGATTAGAGCATTTGACTACGGATCAAAAGGTCGGGCGTTCAAGTCGCTCAGGGTGCACCACATTTTATAGGAAACAGAAGTCACACTTGAAATTAATATATGCAATACCTATCTTTAAAGTTTAAACACTAAACTATTATATATGAGCAAAAAAGACTACTATGATCTGCTGGAAGTAGGAAGAAATGCCAGTACTGATGAGATAAAAAAAGCGTATAAAAAATTAGCGTTAAAATATCATCCTGATAGAAATCCTGGCAATCAAGAAGCAGAGGAAAAATTTAAAGAAGCAACAGGTGCATATGAAGTTCTATCTGACTCTGAGAAAAGGGCAAGCTATGACCGTTATGGCCACGAAGGTGCTTCTGGTGGGTTTCAAGGCTTTAGCTCTGCAGGAGATTTTAGCGACATATTCAATGACTTCTTTGGTGGAGGATTCGGTGGTGGTGCAAGTAGATCAAGAGCAAAGAGGAGCACAACAGGAGTGTCTGGAGCAGACCTACGTTATGATCTTGAAATTACCTTAGAAGATGCATTTAAAGGAATACAAGCGCCTATACATTATGTGACAAATGTAAAATGTGATACATGCCAAGGCACAGGTAGCGAAGGAGCAATTAAACCAGTTCAGTGCCCCACATGCCAGGGAAGCGGTAGGATTAGAACTCAGCAAGGCTTTTTTACCATCGAAAGAACATGTACTACATGCTATGGGGAAGGAGAAGTAATACAAAATAAATGTAAGAAATGTGGTGGAAGTGGACGTAGAAGAGATGAAGTAAATATATCCGTTTCAATTCCAAAAGGCATAGAAGAAGGAGCTAAGGTAAGGATAAGTGGTAAAGGAGAAGCTGGAACAAGAGGTGGAAAAAGTGGAGATTTATACGTATACGTGAAAATAATTTCCCATAAAATCTTTGCTAGAAATAAAGCAGATTTACACTGTAAAATGCCTATAAGAATGACACTAGCAGTGCTTGGTGGCGAAATCGATGTCCAATCAATTGATGGAGCTAAAATAAAAGTAAAGGTCCCTGAAGGCACTCAAACTGGTACCAAATTACGTTGTAGAGAAAAGGGTATGCCATATATGAACTCACATGTTCGTGGTGATTTATATGTACAGGTAATAGTTGAGACTTTAAATCCAAAAAATTTAACTAAAAAGCAAATTGAACTATTAAAAGCACTTGAAGAAGAGGAAAATGCAAGTGTACAACAGCAATCTGAAGGGTTTTTTAGTAAAGTAAAAAAAAAATAAGAAATCTGCTAAATGACATGAAGGAGTAACTGTTTACACTTAATCCTACAATTCTTTGACCTTATTAATGAAAAACTTAACAATAGTGTTGATATCAACATTATTAGTCAACAGAAACTTCTTAGTTCCTTAAAACTATGTAAAAGCAATAAATTTCTTTATTTAAGGTCGAAGTTTTGCTATTCTCAGGTTTTAATAATTTAAATTTAATGAATATAAACAAAAATGAGTTTTTATTTCTTCCGCTTGGGGGAGTAGGAAGAATCGGGATGAATGTTAGCCTATATCATTATCAAGGTAAGTGGATTATGATCGACCTTGGTGTTGGTTTTGCAGATGAAACTATGCCAGGTGTTGAGCTGCTCATTGCTGATGTAGATTTTATTGCTCAAAGGAAAAAAGATTTGCTTGGAATAATAATTACACATGCACATGAGGACCACTGCGGTGCAGTGCCCCACTTGTGGGAAGAGTTGCAGTGCCCCATATATACAACAAAGTTTACGGTTAATTTTCTTAAGGAGAAACTAAAGGAGTTTCGATTAGAAGGTACAGTACCTGTGAAAGAGGTGGACATAAATGGCAGCACAAATTTGGGTCCTTTTACCGTCGAGTTTATAAATATAACTCATTCAATTCCTGAGGCAAATTCAATATTAATTAGCACTGAAATGGGTAGTGCACTCCATACCGGAGACTGGAAATTTGATCCAAAACCTGTTGTTGGATTAACTTCTAATATAGAGCGTCTAAAAGAAATTGGCGATAAAGGTGACCTGCTTGCAGCAATTTGCGATTCAACCAATATATTAAGCAAGCATTACCCTGAGTCAGAAGGTGAAATTTATAATAATATTTATAACATAATAAAGCGGTCTAAAAAATTAGTTGCTGTATCGCTATTTGCTTCAAATGTGGCACGAATTGAAACGATAAGCCAAGCTGCAAAAGCACTAAATAGAAAAGTAGTTTTACTTGGTAGATCTTTATGGAGAATCGTAAAAGTTGCACAAGATAGTGGGTATTTAACCGATTCTCCTCAGTTTCTTGAAGCAAAGGAAGCAGTAAATTTTCCAAGGGAAAAACTGGTGCTACTTTGCACAGGTTGTCAAGGTGAGCCACTGGCAGCAACTTCAAGGCTTGCTAATAAGAGTCATCAAGCATTTAAAATGCAGCAAGGTGATACCATGATCTTTTCGTCAAAAATCATTCCTGGAAATGAAATTCGTGCGCACAACATGCTCAATGCCTTTATTGAGATGGGGGTAGAAGTTGTTACTGAAAAAACAGAGCATGTTCATGCTTCTGGGCATCCAACAAGAGAAGAGTTAAAGGAAATGTATTCTTTAATAAAACCGAAGATGTCTATTCCAGTTCACGGCGAATATATTCACACGCATGCACATGTAAAATTTGCTAAAGAGTGCGGTGTGGCAAAAGCAATAATGGTTGCACCAGGTGATATTGTTAATTTGGAGAACGGAGAAAAAGTTGATTCAATCAGTGTTGACTACTTTGGTATTGATGGTATGCTGCTACGTCATCCGGAGAGCAGTGTTATAAAAATGCGTAAAAGAATGAGAGATGCCGGAGTTATTGTGGTAACAGCAGTTGTAAACAAGAAAAATAAATTGCTTACTAAACCGAAAGTATTTGTACCTGGTGTTTTTGAAGTGCTAGAAGATGCAGCTATTATACAGAAAATTGTCAAGAAAGTTGAGTCGTTGTTTGGTTTGCAGCCAACAAAAAAAATTAAAAATAAGATTGAAAGTTCAATATTGATTATCTTAAAGGAATATTCACTAAAAAGACCTATAATTGAAGTCCAGATAGAACAGGTATGAAATGAAAGAATGAAGTTATTCGTTCAATTAATATTGCTTGTTTCGTTATTTATTCCTTATTTTACAAAAGCTGCTTTATATGTTGATATAAAAAAAAGCAGTGTTGGTAACATTGGTCTTGTTGTATCTAAATGTACATGTAAAACAGCGCTGGAAAGCGAATTAAGCGAAAATATTGCAAAGGTAATAGGAACAGATTTATCTAATTGTGGCTTATTTAATGTAAAACGTGGCGCGGAAGCTGAATTTAAATCTTGGAAAAGCGATACTGTAGTCACAGTAAGTTTAAGCGAAGTATCTGGTAGTGCATTAGAGCTATCATTTCGTTTATTTGACACTTTTACAAAAAGAGAATTACTTACTCAGTCAGTTGTTTTTCTGGCAAAAGACTGGAGAAAAATTGGTCACCTCGTTTCGGATGTGATACATGATAGACTGATTGGTGAGAAAGGGCACTTCAACACAAAAATCACGTATATTGCTGAAGAAAAAGATAGCAATTATAAATCCGTACGTAAAATTGCTGTGATGAATCAAGATGGAAGTAATATAAAATACTTAACAAATGGCGATAGATTTGTGTCAACACCGAGATTCTCACCAAATGGAAAGGGTATTGTTTATATCTCATACGCAAATGGTAAAAGTTATATAGTATTAAAAAATTTAAAAGACCACACTGAATCAATAATCAGCGCATTTGAAGGAGTTATTTCTGCACCAAGATTTTCTCCTAATGGTAAATCTCTTTTAATTTCCCACTCATTGGGTGGTGAAACGAATATATTATCTTTGGATTTAAGTAGTAAACGAACAAAAAAAATTACTAAAGGTTCAGCTATAAGCACTTCTCCCTCCTTCTCTCCAGATCAAAAATATATGGTTTTTAGTTCTGATATAAGTGGAAGTCAGCAACTATACGTTATCGATTTCACTAACAAAAGTAAAAAACCTAAGAGAATTAGTTTTGGAAGTGGAAGATATGCTACGCCTGTTTGGTCGCCAAAAGGAGATCTGATAGCTTTCACAAAGATTCAGTCAGGAAAATTTTACATAGGAGTTATGAAGCCAGATGGCAAAGAAGAACGTCTACTTTCAGAAGGGCATAAAATTGAATCTCCGGCATGGCTACCAAATGGTAGAGAAATCATTTTCACAAGAACAGAATCACCAAGCAACTCTAAACTATATTTAGTAGACTTAGTAAAGAAAAATCAAAAAATGGTTTCCACTCCCACAAATGCTTCTTTACCGGATTGGTCTTATTCTTGAACTACTGAGCTGCATGCTCCACAGCATTGATTTATTGCCACATTAACAAGATATCCCGCTACACCACCTACTATAGTACCAGCGATTCCTGATAACACAACAGTTGCAATTACTCCAATAGCAGCAATTTCAGGTATAATCCCATTGATAGGTATGCGGTTTACAACTACTTCAGTGACGAAAAAAAACAGATTTGTTGGGCACATTTGTTAAGGAAAGGCTATCTACCCACTTTAAATGGTGCTATATTGGGCCTTAACTTGACGCATATGGTTTATTTAACACCCCCGGTTAAAATAATTACTTAGCAAACAATAGGTTTCATGTAATGGTAACCCTATAACGGAAAAGTAGGAGCCGCGTAAGAACAATACGAACATCCCAGCTAGGCCTTGTATATTGCATCCCCCTGCCCTATTTTTCCACTCTTCTGATGCTAAATAATACTTAATTTCTTGTTCACTGAGACGTTTAAATTTCACTATCGTAACCACAGTTCTAATATGTTGTTTAGATTGATCGGGAGTTAATAGACACACACTAGTATATACTCTATGCCTTCTTCCTGATAACAAGCGGATGCATTTTTCTGCTTGCTCAACGTTTTCAGCTTTAAGCAATATCCTTCTACCACACGCAACAACTGTATCAACACCAAGCACAAAGTAATTTGGATTTGAACTTTGTATTTTCTCAGCTTTACTCTTTGCCATACGGATTGAGTAATCCTTCGGAAGTTCCTTTTTCAAAGGAGTTTCGTCTATATCTGCTGACAAAATCAAGCCTGGTTTAATATTGATTTGTTTTAGTAAAGCTATACGCCTTTTCGATGATGAAGCAAGAATAAGATTATTTAGAGATCGTTCTGTCACTTGTACCTTTAAGCCTTCTAATGATCCGACCTTTTTTCGCATTCCTATCGTAAATGCTCATCTCAACTAACACCCTATCCCCTATAATGATGCGTATTTTACTTCTTCTCACTTTCCATGACACATGACAGATAATCTCATGTTCATTATCCAGTTTCACTCTAAATTCTGCTGCAGGTAGTAAAGCAGTTACTGCCCCTTCCACTTCAAAAATTGTTTTCGATTTCTCGTCTTTTATCATATGTTATATTATAATTTAATAATCTTTTTCAGTCTACTATAGATTTTAAATTATTATCAACACAAAAGACCTTTTGCACCCACTTAAGTTGCTACTTAACCCCAACCATCTTCACAATAATGCCTTACCTACGTTTCTACTCTCTGCCACCTTCTCAACAGAACTTATAGAACTTATGTTTGAAGATAAATCATCATCACAATTTTCCTTATCGCTACCATATCCACCATCAAAGCTTAAAGATCTGCGTAATGTTGTTTTTTCTTTCAGTGGAACACAAGACTCATTATCAAGCTCATTAGAAACGCCCTCTTTTAGGATATAAAATTGATCGTTGAGGCTCCTTTGTCCATCAGCACGAATTTCTTCTTTTAGTCCATTAAGCATTTCTATAATGTCATCATTATTGCATGCATTATCTTTAGTGAGTTCAAGTGTAAGCATCATATCTTCTGGAAATTCTTCATACTTGTTTTCTGACTCTTCAATGTCGAACTTTAGTATCTCTTCTTCAAGTTCATCTTTCAAATTGCTACCCCGCCTCTCTAACCTTACAATTGCTTGATTAGTTTCTGCTTCTATTTCTTGCTTCAATTCAACGTTTTCTTCGGACAGCATCTGATTATTTAAAATCAATTCATCCATTTGTTGTGAATTAATTTCTGTCTGAGTTGCAATCTGTTGTAATTTAACTTTTGTTTGAGTTGATGCATTGCTATTAATAGAAGGAGGAAGGCTATTGTCAGCATCAACTTTATGATCTAACTTTTCCTCTGGTTCCTTATTTTGATAGGCCACTATAGATTCATTATGAAAATTAATAGGTACAACATCAGCAGCTTTACCCTTTTCTAGTGATTTCATTACAGCATTATACAAGGAGAGACCTTGAATATATAATTCATCGTTTTGCTTTATTAATTCTAGGATCTCCTCCGATGAAACAAAATCTTCACCATTAAATTTTAGTACTTCAGTTATGCGATCGCTACTCACATTCATAATCATGGTACAAATTGAAACATTCCCGAACTCATCCTTTATAGGCCAAGTGCTTGTCATTTCATAACATGCGCCTTCTTTAAATTCATAATATCTTTTCTTATCTTCTTGATAAGCGTATATTTCATGTTTTTTATTGCAATAGATATTCAATTTTTTAATATCTTTCTCTTGCTGTAAAATGTCACTAATTCTTGTTGGCTCACTTCTATTGTAATTAATAAAGTTAACATTCAAAACTCTATGAGCGTTATCAGTTTCTGTGTAATAAGCTTGAAGCTCTACGTCTTTCCTCTCAAAATATTTACTTGCAGTTTTTTTTCCCTGCTCTGCCAACTCTATGCATTTATCTATATCTTCCTTAAAGCTCTTATTAGCAGACTCTGTTACTGCTTTATCTATGTACGTTTGTTTAAAATCTCTATCGTTTATTAGGTCATAAAAACTCCACCCATCCCCAAAAGCCCCCTGCACGCAAGTGAAATTCTTTTTTTCCTTTAGTTTTCTTAAGAACCACACCTTTTCTTTCAGATTTTTCAGTTGAAAGCTTATCCTTGCCTTTACACTAGAGTTTTTGGCAGGAATATTCATTTCTTCTAATTCTTTAAATAATTTATTATCTTTTATAATTGAGTAGCAAAACTTTACAATAGCAGAATTTGCAAACAAAGGATCTTTTTTTATACCTTCATCAAGAATTTCTTTAAAATGTGCAAATTGAGGTAGAACATAAAAATCGATTATTTCTTTTTCTGATCCCGTTTTATTAGCATAAGAGATATCACCTAATTGTGAATATAACTCTTTCAATGTATGGTAGATAAGCGTAGAGTAATAAACTTCCCTATTCAGTGAAGTTGGTCCTATACAAAAATGCTTTTCAAATTGATCACCTGCCTCTGCTGCTTTGTCTCCCTTAGTCAAACCTGCAATCATAATATACCCCTTATAACTATATTTATATTATAACATACATTTAAGAAAAATCACACTGCTCACTGTATGTTTACACTGCTACTTTGTATAATAGATTGCTTGAATTCACACAAGTATCTTTCTTTATTGGATAAAAGTTAACAAGACGTTTTCATATATTTTTAAGCTTAATAACATCTTCCCTATTTGGACTAGTTGAAATTAGATGAATTGGTACGCCTATTAATTTTTCTAACCTGTCTATATATTTTATTAAATTAGTAGGCAATGCTTTAATCAACCTTTTACCTTGAGTGTTTTCTTTCCAGCCAGGAAATTCTTCATACACTGGCTCTAGTTCTTCTTGTATTGAATGTGATGCAGGTAAATAATCATACATTTTCCCGCTGTACTTGTAACCAATGCATATTTTAATTGTATCAAAAGAATCAAGCACATCTAATTTGGTTAATACAATACTTGAAACTCCAGAGAGTTGCACAGCCTGGCGGACTAAAGCTGCATCAAACCATCCACAGCGCCTTCTTCTATTGCTCACTGTTCCAAGTTCCTTGCCTATAGAAAATAAGCTGTCTCCAATCTCGTTCTTTTGCTCAGTAGGAAATGGACCATTGCCCACTCTTGTTGTATAAGCTTTTACCACACCAATAATGTGAGCATTGGAGGATAATCCTGAGCCTGTTATTGCTTGCGATGCTACGGTATTACTTGAAGTAACAAAAGGGTAAGTTCCGTGGTCGATATCTAAAAATGCGCCTTGGGCACCTTCAAATATTATTTTCTTACCTTCTTTCATCAAGTCATTTAATATCTTCCATACAGGTTTTTTATATGGAAGAATTTTTTCTGAAATCTCTTGAATTTCCTTTAATATTTCTTCTTTTTTAACCACCTGGTAGTTAAGGCCTTTTCTGATAGCATTGTGGTAATTCAGAAGAGTATCTACTCTTTTGTTGAGCTCATCTACGTTTTCTAAGTCACAAAGGCGTATAGCTCTCCTGCCAACTTTATCTTCATAACATGGCCCTATCCCTTTGTTTGTTGTACCAATTTTGTGATTTCCGTTTAAATCTTCAAATAGCTTTTCCTTGTCCTTATGTACGCTAAGTATTAATGGACAGCTCTCGGATACCATCAAGTTGTTATAGTTTATGTCCACTCCTTTAACTTTCAATGACTCTATTTCTGAGACTAGAGCATGCGAATCAAGAGCAACACCGTTTCCTATAATAGATATTTTGCCCGTTCTCAAAACAGCAGAGGGCAGTAAATTTAATTTATAAACCTCATCATCTATTACTATAGTGTGCCCTGCATTATTTCCTCCCTGAAATCTCACAACTACATCTGCATTCTCAGAAAGATAATCTACTATTTTACCCTTGCCTTCGTCACCCCATTGCAGACCAATAATTACAATGTTATTCATCATTATTTTCTAAATTAATACATAAATATTAATGCAGTACGCTACAAATGAAAAGAGAAATCTACGCCTTTCCCACACCTCTTAAATAAAGAAATATACTGTCGATTTTCTTAATATATTACCAAATTATTCATCATTATATGATATAACTTACAGCATATTTACAGTAAGGTGTTATTTATGAAAGAGACAAAAGGAAAAAATAATAAGAGTCCAGTAGTTAGATTAAAGGCCACAGCTAAAGAGTTCAATTTTAGTAAATTAAGAGCAGATCAAGATAATAAATTAGCGAATTCCGGTGAAACAATGTTCTTAGATTTTCAAAGGATGAATTTTATTATTAACGGAAAAGAAATAGATAAAAATCTTATTATTGCATTTAAGGAAGGAGCTAAGCACCGCAAAAGCGAACTTTTTAATAGTGATGATATATATAATGACGAAATATTTAACAAAAAAGGAATAAGAGAAATAGATACGGATCATGGCAAAGCTTTTGTTGCTTCAGTACTCGAAGATATTGAGAAAGAGCTTGTAAGTAATGCATTGGGTGAGCTATGGAAAAATCACTGTGAAAATCTCACAACTGCCAATCATCAAAAAACCGATTCATATAAGAAAGAATTTGAAGAATTTTACAATGCTGGCCACGGGTATATCCATCTATTACCTACAGAGAGAGATAAAAACAAGGATTACCGTTCCTTTGCAAAAGAAGTTTTCAAAAAAATGTTCAGATACGCTGGGGCAGAAGTTCCAAGTAATGCTATTTTAGAAGAGCTAGTTACCAATTGTAATCAAGCAGGGTATGAGGCTGCTCCATTTATACAAACCCAACTTGCACTTGGACAGTCATTCATAGTAGAAAATCCTAAAAAAGTAATCAATATTGATTGTGCTAACCAAAATAATGTAAGAATTAGATCTGACATGAGGCTACCAATACTCTCTGTTAAAAATCAAGTTATGCATGGTGATAAGATATGTGATCTGTCTAACTCATTAGAATTTACACTTGAGTCTCAAGATGGTGAAGACCTTGTAAAATATCGAGATGGTAAATTATCACTCACTATTCCTGAAGAGTTAAAAAATTATAAAGATAATGGCAAGAGCTTGTTTGACATTATTAAAGAATATTTTCAGAAATTCTGTGCAAAATTAGGATTTAAACCTGAGACAAAAATACAAATAGAGCATGGCTTCGGTACTCAAAGTAACTATTTAGATGGTACAATATCTACTACAGGATCGGATGTAAATGAAGAGTTTATTAATCTTTTAAGCGAAAATCTCAGAGAGAGGTTATTGGGGTCGGGAGTTGCTTTAGGAAATGAAGATGTTGATGGTATTGTTGAAGTCAGAGTATCTACAGTTATGGATCTATTGAGTGATTATGCTAAATTGGAAGATAATAAAGAAAACAGAGAGTTATTAATAAGTGAAGTAGCAGATAATTTAGGGCTTTCCTTTCAAGGTAAAATAGCATCAGAAGTATTGAAAGAGTTTGATGATGAAATGTTAATGCATACAGAAGGTATAGATAATAACATAGGTCAACATATAATGGAATTAGGCTCTTTACCTTCTTTGATAAAAGGTCAGGTTAATCATAATCAAGTGCAGTCTGTTGTAAATACTTTTATTAAGTTAATTATTGAAGGGAAAAGCGAAGTATACAAAGAAAAAAATGCAATTAATGCAATTGATGCAATTCATCAGAAGATAGATAAGGCAATTGTTGAGCAAGAAAAAAGAGCAACCAACAAACAAGATATAGAAAATGATAAATGGACAGATAGAATCAAAAAACAGAAATTATCTGTGGAATCACATGAACATTTACTTTAAAAATACTGGTAGGCTCTCTAGCATACTCTTCTATAGAGTTGCAAGACTATCTAATACCGCACACTAATTTCTCTCTTTATCTTATATAAATTAATTAAGTAAAGCGAATACAGTATCCACACTACTAAAAAAAATGTGATACAAAACATAAACATTACAATGAGTGGCAACAGCAAAGAACTTTCTATTGCTACTCCACCTCTTCTTAGAATACTTGCTGGCTGGTGGAGAGTAGACCATAAATTTACGGAAAATTTTACTATAGGAATATTTATAGCACTAAAAATAGCAAATACTGCTGCTGATTTTTCTGCCCTCGCTTCATTATCAAAAGCGCTCCACAATGAAAGGTAGCCAACATATAGGAAAAATAAAATTAGCATTGAAGTAAGCCTTGCATCCCATACCCACCAAGTGCCCCAGGTTCCTTTTCCCCAGATGCTACCTGTGATTAAGCATATTGCAGAAAAGACTGTCCCTGCAGGAGCAGCAGCATGCGCTAAAACACCAGCAATGCTATTGCTCCATACCAACGAAATGAAACTGAGTAATGCAATTAATCCATATATTCCAAGTGCAAGCCATGCAGAAGGCACATGAATGTACATAATTCGTACAATTTCTCCTTGTTTATAATCTTCTGGGGAGAAGAATAACGCCAAAGACATTCCAATTAAAAAACATGCGAAACAAATAATCCCAATCCAAGGTAGTGCTTTTTTAGAAAAAGAAGTGAAATTTGTAGGCTTTAATAAAAACATTCGTTTTGAGAATAATTGTGTTAAGAATTTATCAATTAGTTTGAGTTTTATCAACAAGATAGTTTTTCTATATTTACGTAGTATAATAAATTAGCACAATTTCAGTAGCAGATCGCTTGCTATTATTTTTAGTATAACGTTGATGACCCTTAAAAAGCTTAATCTACACTTAGTATCAGATTCAAGTGGTGAAACTGTTATATCAGTTGCAAAATCAGCTCTGAAACACTTTCGTTCTGTAGAAACAATCGAATATGTTTGGTCTTTTGTGAAAGGAGAAGAGCAGGTTGATAAAATTTTGGAGGAAATTAATAAGAAAAGTGATGAGCATAACTTTGTTATATGCACTATTACTGATGATGAGCTAAGAAAATATCTAAAAGATAACTGTATAAAGTTGAAAATTCCCTATAGAGCAATATTATCACATATTATTAGAGAAATTTCCTCCTATCTTGAAATTGAAAAAGACGAAAAGCTTGACTTGCATACTGAGATAAATAACGAATATTTCCAGCGCATTGAGGCAATAAACTACACTATTAATCATGATGATGGACAAAGTATTCAAGATATTGATAAAGCAGATATAATTTTGGTTGGAGTTTCACGTACATCAAAATCTCCCACCAGTACGTATTTAGCTTACCGAGGCTATAAGGTTGCAAATATTCCTTTTGTTAGTGGAGTACCCTTTTATGTCGACTTGGCAAAATTAAAAAATAAACTAACGATAGGGGTAACAATAGACGTAAGTAGACTAATAGAAATACGCAAAAATAGACTTACTTCAATTAACAACGAAGATAACAATATATATGCTAATCCTGAGAAAGTAGAAAAGGAAATTAAAGAAGCAGAGGAACTATTTAAGCAGAATAACTGGCCAATTATTGATGTCACGCAAAAGTCAATCGAAGAAGTATCAGCAACAATTATACAGTATTTTAATAAAATGTGAAAAATTTATCAATTGACTAACTCTCTGTAAGTGATCATAATGTAAGGTAATTTAATTCTTACTATAGATATGAAAGTCAAAGGGTCGCTAAAATCTCATCGTAACAGAGATAAAAATTGTAAAGTTGTGAAAAGGGTTGGTAAGATTTACATTATAAACAAGGTAAAGCCAAGATGTAAAGCACGTCAAGGTTCTTAGCTTTTTGTTCACCTTTTCATATTATACATTTCTTGTATGTGAAAGTACGGTGCTTATATCTAAAAAGAAGCAAAAGTTACTGTGTTTAAGCGCAGCCCTGCTCATTTCTTCTCTTACATTATATTTCAGCATTAGCACAATTACAGGTAAACGCGGCTTATTGACACTAATAGACTTAAAAAAACAAATCGAGTACAATAAACTTTTGCTAAAGGATGTCTCTTCTGAAAAGAAAAAGTTGGACAACAAAGTATTTGGCTTATATGAAAAAAGCTTAGATTTAGATCTGCTTGATGAGCAAGCAAAAAATGCTTTAGGTTATGTGAACCCTAATGAACTTATGGTTGTCCTTGACGTGGAATAGCAGTAGACTTCTTGCGTTACCTACTGTCATCCCAGTACTCCTTTCTTGTCATTCCAGTCTGGGATCCAGGTTGCTCACAAGCAAACTAGCATAGAAAGTGGTTACAATGTTTTCGATGAGATTGCAGGAAGGCTGGATTCCAGCGTCACGCGCTGGAATGACAAAAGAGTGGGCTGTTGGTTTTTCATATGGTCATGCAAGCACTTAAATTTTTGATCAAAAAGGAACAAGTTTAGAGAAAAATAATGATATTATTAGTGGAACATAAAATAGTCCCACTGCAGTACTGATTAGAAGCAACAGAGTAGCTTTATCTGGTTGATAATTCAAAATATTAGCAAGTATTATACTGGACCCAGAAACTGGAATAATAGCTAGCAACATCAGTGCTTTATATATACTCTCGTCGTATACACCTATAACATGTTTGTCTATAAGAACGATTCCTAAAACAAATAATGGCCAGAATACGTACTTTGCTGTAATAGTGATCAAAGCAAGCTTCCAATCTACTTTAAAGCTTGTAATATTCGCAATGCTCACTCCAAGTAGCACCATTCCTAGTGTAACAAATGTACTTCTAATATTCATCATAACATCTGTTAAAAAAGTAGGTATTTGTATATCGTATATACTTAAAAAGAAGCCCAGAACCATCGCATAAAGCGAAGGAAGTTTGAACAACTTTAATATGCATTCTTTTGCAGTATAAATACCATTTGCGGCTATGTAAAATCCTAAGCTATTTTCAAACAACGCCATTCCTATATAACAAACAACATATACAGATACTGAATCTTCATCAAATAAAGCCATGGCAATCGGCAGGCCAAAATAACCCATACTTGTGCTGCCCGAGCTAAACGCTAATATGTTTCTCGTGTTATCCTTAAATAAAAAAGAAGAAAGATAATACACTGATAAAGACATAGTGCTACTTATAAACCATATCAAAACCGGCAGAAAAATTACTTTTAAATTAACTTCTGTATGAGAGACTCCATATAAAATCACTATTGGATTAGCTATATAAAAGAGTATTTGAGATATAGTGTTTCTGTCAATTTTAAGACATTTTCCTGCTAAATAACCAATAAATATTGTAATATAAATAGGTAATATTTTGAGAAAAAGAGTAAGGAACATACTAGCCTATTGTGATACTTTTGACTGATAAAGTGATATTAGATCTTAAGGTATTATAAAAGTAAACAAAATTTATTTTCCAATTTATCCAGCTCATAGTTAATTAAAAAAGATTCACTTAGTGCCAAAATTTGTTTTTACATAGGACTTAAGGATGACATTTTTATGATAAAATTATGTTAAGTTTCTATAAAGCTTCTTGCTATTTTTTAATAATGACATATTTACTAAAAATTAAACTGCTTGTAGTAATTTAGACGGACTGTTGAAAAAGTAAGAGGAAATAAATAGCTTCACATGAGGCGTTTCTAACCATCTTAATAACAGTAAAAAATGTCCTTCTTTCAACGCTTTAAATGTGATATTTTTATTCATTAATTAAAAATCTCAAATGTTACTACCATTTCTGTTAATCCTGTCTCTAATTGCCAAGTTCATTGAAATTGACATTTCCGTACCTAGTTTTCCTGATATGATGCACTATTTTAACGTATCAGAAGGCACAATTCAATTTACAGATGTGAGCGATTAACTTTCCCCGGCCAATCTTTCTGCTTCATTACGTGAGATTAGTGCCTCAATAAATTCATCTAGTTCACCTTCTTTTATAATCTGCTCTAGCCGATGTGAAGTTAGATTAATTCTGTGGTCTGTTATTCTTGATTGTGGAAAATTATATGTTCTTATGCGCTCGGAACGATCACCAGAGCCAATCTGACTTTTTCTCATTGTTGACCTTTCCATTTCTTTTTTTTGTCTTTCAATTTCGTATAGCCTTGCCCTCAATACTTTAAGCGCTTTAGCTTTATTTTTGTGCTGCGATTTTTCATCTTGCTGTATTACAATTATCCCTGTTGGCAAGTGGGTGACCCTTACTGCGCTGTCAGTTGTATTCACTGATTGCCCTCCAGGACCACTGGATCTATAAACATCTATTCGTAAGTCTTTTTCTTCTATTTTAAAATCAACTTCTTCTACTTCAGGTAATATCGCAACAGTAGCGGCAGAGGTATGTAACCTTCCTGAGGATTCAGTTTCTGGCACTCTCTGTACTCTGTGCGCTCCTGATTCAAATTTCAACCTTGCAAAAACTTCTGTTCCATTAATGAGTGCAGAAGCTTCTTTATAGCCACCTATACCTGTATTAGAAATGCTTATTGGCTCGAACTTCCAATTTCTTCTTTCTGCATATTTTTGATACATACGAAATAACATTGCTGCAAATAATGCTGCTTCTTCTCCGCCTGTACCTGCTCTAATTTCTAATATTGCATTTCTTGAGTCATCTTCATCTTTGGGCAATAATGCTAACTTTAATTTTGCTTTTATTTTTGGTAATAATACCTTGTGCTTTTCGAAAAATTCTTCTTTTGCTAACTCTTTTATACCACCTTCGCTATTTTCATCTTTCATTATTTCTTCTAAGTCTGAAATTTCCTCTTTCAGCGTGTTATATTCATCAATTATCCTGATTATTGGCCTGAGCTCAGAGTATTCCTTTGAAAGGGTAATGAATTCTTTTTGACTTAAATTGGTAGGGTTTTCCAAGTTCCTTTCTATATCACTAAATTTTTTCTTTAAGTCTTGTAAATTATTCTCTATATTCATATAGTACAGATCTAGCTAAGTAATATATACTGAAATAAAAAATTTCTTATATCAAGCAATAACACTATAACATACCTTCTACTTGAATATAATGGCAAGACAGATAACATCAAGCTGCAATTTCATATTTGGAGCTTCGGACATGAAATCATTACCAGATGAGTCGGCTCCAGAGATTGCGTTTGCTGGTAGATCAAATGTAGGAAAATCCAGTCTGATCAACTTACTGATAAACAGCAAAAAAGCTGCCAGAGTTTCCTCTAAACCTGGATGCACTAGACAAATAAATTTTTATTCTATGTACAATGATAAGTTCAGACTTGTTGACCTACCAGGGTATGGTTATTCTCATGCAGGTAAGGAAGAAATTATACAATATTTAAACTTAATTGAGTATTATCTAATTCAAAGAAAAAATCTAAGAAGAGTGTTTGTATTGATAGATAGCAAGGTAGGATTAAAAGAAATAGACAAAGACTTCATTTATTGGTTAATATATAATAATATTAACTTTAACGTTGTGCTAACAAAAATAGATAAAGTGAGTCAAAAAATCCTAGGTGCCATTCTAGAAGATACTCAAAAATGGATTAATAATGAAAATGTGTCAATTCATCAAATAAGCATTCGTGTTAAGCATAAAATAATCAAGGTAAGAGATGAGTTTTTCAAGTTTACAAGATAAAAAAATGAAAAGTAGTGAATTTTTAAAGGGTGAGGTATCATTTGAACAAAAAGCAGAAATATTACTTAAAGTGCTGTCTAGCATACCTAGCTTTGTAGGTGAAACTTTTGTCATTAAATGTGGCAGCGTAACGATCTCAGATGAAACACTATTCTATACTTTTGTGCATAATGTTGTCTTATTAAAGCAGCTTGGTATAAATCCAGTGATAGTTCATGACGGAGAATATGAAATTAACTCAGTGTTAAAAATGCTGGGTATGGACAGTAATTTTGTGAATGGTATCAGACTTACAGACAAAGACACTATGAAAATCATTGAAATGGCACTGTGTGGTTCAGTTAATAAAAAAATTGTTCAGCATATAAATTCTGCTGGTGGTTCAGCCATTGGATTATGTGGAAAAGACGGCAACTTAATAAAAGCTGAAAAGATAAGCACTACGCTTAAGGAAGACAGATCAAATAACATCGAAAAAATATTAGACATGGGATTCATCGGTAAGCCCACTGAAATCAATCCCGATATATTATTTTTTATTGAAGAATCAGATTTTATACCAGTTATTGCACCTATCGGTCATGGAAAAAATGGGGAAACATATCATATTGATGCCGATAGCACTGCAAGCACAATTGCAATTGCAGTTTCTGCATCTAAAATGATAACCTTTAGCGATACAGGTGAAGAAATAGATAAAATTGGTGGCAGGAAGATATCTGTTAAAAATTTAAATGCATCGATTGATTGTGGCAAAATTCAAGGAGAAAAATTTATTGGAAGGCTTATGGCATATACTAAAATGATAAAGGAATGTGCTGGAGTTGTTCACATAGTTGATGGTAGAATACCTAACATTATGCTTGATTTATTTACTGAGAATAATTCGAGCATATCAATTGTGAGTGATTTATAACTAGACAACTACACGAATAGACTTCTTGCATAACTATATAACGAACTTTTCTTGGAAATAGAAACGAAAAAACTTGCTTGACAAACTCCGCTAGCCCTCTTATTATGATAATAAGGGTATTTCTGACTCAAAACTTGTTTTTGATCCGCGCGGGTTCAATGACAAAATTCAGTAAAAAACTCAGAGTATTTATTGGCGGATTACATAAAATTATAGCGGCTGCATGTCTTTTTTATTTTTTCTACATTCAGCCAAATCGCGCTTATTTTAAGCGTTAGCACATTATTACAGCGCCACTTACAGTAATATAGAGTCAAAACTCGCACCACGGGGTTTCTTTTGCCTTTTTTTTCGTTTGGTAAATTTCTTAATGTTTGTAACTAAACGACAACCGTCATCCCTGTAAAGGTCAAGTATCCCGCTGCGTGTTAGCGGATGAGATACCGCGAATGAATCGCGGGATGACGGTTAAGCAATTCGTCATCCCGCAGCGGGATCTCTTGTCAGCGGATAAGATACCGCGAATGAATCGCGGTATGACGTAGGGCTACAGGTGTCATGCCAGTGCTCCTTTTTTTGTCATCCCAGTGCCCAGACACTGGGATCTAGCCTTTATTATTTGGTTGAAATTAAGTCTTCTGGATCCCAGTGTCACGCACTGGGATGACAAAAAAGGGGCTACTCGGATGACAAAGAAATAGGCACTGAGATGACGAGAAAGGAGTACTGGGATGACACCTACGCACGCTCTCTTTGTCATTCCAGCGTGTAAAACATAGACCCCAAGTGTCAGCTACTTGAACAACATCACTTTGCTTAAAAATTGCAACGTTTGTACACAGTATGACGTTAGCCGTACCTTTCTTCTTTCTCCTGAAACTAAAATCTATATACTTAACTCCAGAAACTTCAAAATACGATGCGATCTAATATTAGAGAGTTATTTTGCTATATAAAGCCTAATCTATCTTATTTCATCATAGCTTTTATTGCAGTTTTATTTTCAGCCTTAACGATCCTCCTCTTTGGCAGAGGCTTAAGCAATATAATTGATTCTGGCACAGAGCACGATTTTACTACCAAACTATTAGTTGCAATACTTATAGTTTTAGCCATTTCTCTCACTGCATTTACTCGGTTATATTTCATTGGCATTGGCAGCGAGAAAGTTATCGCACGAATCAGATACAACTTATATAGCAGTATTACCGATTTACAACCAAGCTTCTTTGAGAACACAGGCGTACAAGATGTTATCTCAGCACTCATTACTGATACCTCTGTGCTGCAATCAATAATAAACAGCAGCTTACTAACCATATTACGAAATTTTGTGATTCTGATTGGTAGTGTTGCCATGTTATTATATACAAATATACAACTAACTGCGTATGCAGCCGCAATAATACCTATACTACTCATTATCATGACCTCACTTGGAAAAAAAGTGCGTAGCCATGCACGCTTTGCCCAGGATAAATTAAGTGAGCTTGCATCACTTAGTGAGGAAAATTTTCGGTCTATCGTAACCATCAAATCGTTTGTACTCGAAGAAAACGAAAAAATCCGTTTTAAGGAACATTTAAACTCAGTATCAAAATCATACGTAAAATTAGTACTCTTGCGTGCTATTTTAGTAACTCTAGTTATCACGTGTGTGATAGGTTCACTAGTTGTTTTGCTCTTCTTCGGTATTAAAGAAGTCTTAAGCAATAATATAACTATTGGAGAACTCTCCTCATTTGTGTTTTATTCAGCGCTTGCGGCAGGAGCTATAAATAATTTGAGCGATAATATCAGTGATTTACAACGAGGTCTTGGAATAGTAGAGCGTTTATTTGAATTTACAAATATGAAAAGCTCTATAGCAGATGCCGATGATCCTATAAAAATTTGTAGTGTTCAAAAAGGAATTTCGTTTAATGGCGTAACATTTTTTTATGAATCTCATTCTGATAAGCCAGCGTTAAATAACGTATCATTTTCTATAGAGGCAGGTCAAGCAGTGTCAATTGTTGGCCCATCTGGCAGTGGTAAAAGCACCATTTTAAAGCTTCTGCTCCGTTTTCATGATCCAAACAAAGGTAGCATTACTATCGATGGGCACAATATTAAGTCAATTGCACTCAATGGCCTCAGATCGTTGTTTGGCTTAGTGCCACAAGATCACATGATATTTTCTTGCTCAATAATGGAAAATATACTATATGGTAAACCAGATGCTGAATATGAGGAAGTGAAGCAAGCAGCTATCAGTGCTTATGCGATGGAATTTATTGATAAGCTGCCTGATAAATTTGATACATTTGTAGGAAAAAGAGGATTAAAACTTTCTGAAGGACAAAAACAACGTATTATAATAGCAAGAGCCATACTCAAAAACCCTCAGGTTTTAATACTGGATGAAGCAACCTCTGCCCTTGATTATAAAAGTGAAAACCTCGTGCAACAAGCATTGAGCAAGTTAATGCAAAACAGAACAACGATCGTAATTACACATAGGTTATCAACTGCACTTAAAACTGACAAGATTATAGTGATTAACCATGGGAAAGTAGAAGAAGTAGGAACTCATAACTCTCTAATGAGTAAAGACGGGCTGTATACAAAACTGGCGAAGATACAGTGGAATTGAAAGAAAATTTAAATCATATCGTTAGTTGATATGCTAGATTTATAATTAAAATTATTAAATTTTTAATCATTTTGATTTATAATCATCTCATAGTATTTTTTAGAGGATTATTATGACCCATAATTTTTTCATCTTCATGCACTCCTGTAGATACAGCTTGCGTAACGGTAAACTTATGGGCAGCTGTGAAAACAGTTCTTCATGTGTGATGCATGTGTAGAAGTAATAAACTCTTCTGTGTTAGATTTAAAAGAGGTTAAAACCTATTTTTCTTTCCATCAGTACCAGAGGGTACTGTTGATATTATATCAAAGTGATGAAGTGTGTACATTTTCAGTACACACTTTCACTTTGTGGTTAATTTTTTAATAATTTCATTTACCAATGGAGGTACTTTATGCTAGTAAAAAATCTTTCTTGTCCGAATCAGGAAAATACAAATTATATGTGTCCTTTGCCATTTAATACGTGCTGTACCAGTGATACATTAGGAGTTAATATTATTATAGATCCATATGATGATAAGACTAAGAATGAATTGAAGGAAAATATTAAGAATGAATTGAAGAAAAATATAAAAATTGAACTAGAGAAAGATCATAAGTGTGAAATTGATGATAAGACTAAGAATGAACTGAAGAAAAATATTAAGAGTGGATTAGAGAAAGATCATAAGTGCGAAATTGATGATAAGACTAAGGAGGAAATAAAAAATAAAATAAAAGATGAGATAGATTGTAAGTGTGATCAGAATAAGACTTCTAATGAGGAAAAAGATAAAGGGAAAGGTGAAGTTGATGATGGAAGTAAAGGAGCCATAGAAAGTATGCTGATAACTGATAAACATGCTACTGATAAGGATAACTGTTCAAGTTATGCAGGATATTATAAATCACGCGGTGAGGTCGGTCAGCCTGGTTGGTTTACAAAAGATCTTTTGAAGCAGTTTCTTCCTGACTTAATGAGCAATAAAAAGATTGTAGATCATTTTTATACGAAAGATGGTAAACAGTACCATGCAGACAATTTTGCTATAACTTTTAAATCCGAAGAAAATACCAAGTGTGGAAGCAACATAAACTACACGTGGGCTGCGCCAAGCAATATGTGGTGTAATAAAGGAGGTAAAACAGGGGATGCTTCGTTAAGATGTCCAGAGGACTTTCAGAGTGATAAAACGAGTGTTTGTTGTCCTTCCACTGCACCGTATTATGATTATATATACAGTAAAAATTTCTTTCTCAATGATAGGTGTCCTAATTTAGTATTAAACCTTAAGGGAAAGGAATTAGAAGAATGTGCAGGTAAAACTATAGTTGCAGAATTAAAATCACCATTGATAATTCTTGATCGTTCTAACAAAATAATAGACAAGGATGGTAACAACACTGGAATATACTACTCTCAATTAAAACCTCACTTAAATCGTGATGGTACAATGAAAGACTGTGGAAGTAATGCAAAATGTCAGGAATACGCTAAAATCATAGATAAAATTCTATGGACTTCTAACAAGGAAGTAACGTTGAAAATTCCTGATAATTCTGTAGAAAAAAGGTCTTATTCCCCTAGTGTTGATAACAATCAAGATGAGACTTTCTCTTACCATGATTCCGACAATATCTTAATATAAACTATAACTTTTCTGGGTCTTTCAACCCAGAAAAGTTCGCCTTACACCAAGTAAAAAGTAGATATAAGATAAACCTTCAACTAGCCCCACTTATTCGCTATACTGCTATAGGTTTTCATAATTTTTCTAGTTGATGAACATTTTCAAACAGGTTTCCTCTCTAATTTCCAGCAAATTAAATGAGTTGAAGCAAAGGGGTGTCATAAATACAAGTGCGGCAAATTTTATTGTAGAGCCTCCAAGCAATAGAGCACATGGTGATATCTATACAAATGTTGCTATGGTGCTTGCAAAGCATGAAAAGAAGAATTCAGTCGAGATTGCAGGGATGTTAGCAAGAGAATTTAAAGCTTTTGATGAAGTTGCAAAAGTGGAAATAGCAGGTCCTGGTTTCATCAACATGCACTTAAAAATAGAAGTATGGCATGGAATTTTAAAACAAATAAATGAGCTGAAAACAGAGTTTGGCACCCTAGATATAGGGAACAATCAGGCCATCAATGTTGAGTTTGTATCTGCAAACCCAACTGGTCCACTGCATATTGGTCACGCAAGAGGAGCAGTATTTGGTGATGTTCTGGCAAATTTATTGAAAAAAGTTGGTTATAAAGTTACTAAGGAATACTATATTAATGATGCTGGAGCGCAGATAGATACACTAATAAAGTCAGTATATTTGCGGTATAAGGAAGCTCTGGGAGAAAAAATCAGCATCGAAAAAGGTTTATACCCAGGTGAATATTTAAAACCGATAGGGAATGGGCTGGCCAAAAAATATGGCAAGGAGCTTCTAGAAAAGCAAGATAATCAGGTGATTAGGGAATATACTTTAAGTTCCATCTTAGGAATCATAAAGGAAGACATGAACTTACTTGGGGTAAGTCATGATGTCTTTACTTCAGAGTATGAGCTACAAAAAAGTGGCAAAATTGAAGAGAGTATAAAGATATTATCTGACAAGGGTCTAGTGTATGAAGGGTACCTGGAGAAACCAAAAGGTAAAGAAAGCGAAAATTGGACTCCCAGAAAAGAGATGTTATTTCGCTCTACAAAATTTGGTGATGACGTTGACCGCGCATTGAAGAAAGAGGACGGCAGTTGGACTTATTTTGCCTCGGAAATTGCTTATAATTTTGATAAAATATCACGTGGTTTTAATTATTTGGTATTAGAGCTTGGTAATGATCACTATGGTTATGTTAAAAGATTAAAAGCAACAGCTTATGCATTAAGTAATAATCAAGTAAAAATAGACGTAAAATTGCATAATATTGTAAACCTTTTTGAAAATAGAAAACCCATTAAAATGTCCAAAAGATCAGGAAACTTCCTTACAGCAAGAGATGTAGTGGAAGAAGTTGGCAAGGACATAATTCGTTTTATAATGTTAACACGCAAGAATGATATGGTCTTGGACTTTGATTTTGCTAAAGTTAAAGAACAGTCAAAAGACAACCCTATTTTTTACGTGCAATATGCGCATGCTCGTGCTCATTCGTTAATGCGTAATGCTCCAAAAGAGCTCCCAATAGCAGATCCTTCACTTTTAAAGACCGATGGGGAGCTATTCCTCATAAAAACCTTAGCAAAGTGGCCAGATGTAGTAGAAACTGCAGCAAGGCTTTATGAGCCACACAGAATTACTTTCTACTTACTTGAAGTTGCAGAAGCGTTTCACGTTTTATGGGGGTATGGCAAGAGTGATTTAAACATGCGGTTCATACTGGAAGACAACTTAAACCTCACCGCTGCAAGAATGTTCCTTGTACAAGCCTTAGCACATGTCATCGCTTCTGGACTTTCCATCTTTAATATAGAACCTTTGGAAGAGATGAGTTGATTTTTTTTGTGCAAGATTGTTTTTTCAACGAATAGAGAAGTTGACAAAATTAAGTAAAAATGTTATAGTTTATAGTAGTATTTTTTGGTTAATATATGGCTCACAGTCAAAAAAAGCTCAATGTTAATGTAAGTTTTGACAGTAAATTGGCTCAGTATCTTACAGAAATGGCAGAGATTCAAAATAAAACTATCCCTGAAGTTTTAGTAGGTTTAGTGGAAGAAGAGTTCAAAGAAGATGTAGAGCTACCCGAAATAGCTGACGATCGCCTCTCTGAAGGTGAAGAAGAAGTAGAGGATGATGAAAACATCTGGAAATAAAACTTACACTATAAAATTCTTAAAAAATGTTATTGAAAAAGAAATTCCAGCTCTTCCGGCAAAGATTAAATTAATGGTTCAGGAGGCCATAAAGAAACGCCTTACAGTTGATCCTTTTAATCTAGGAAACTGTACGAACGTTGTAGTTTGGGCCACCAGTGCCCAGACACTGGTTCTATGCAACTTAATTAAAAACGTTTGTTTTAGCGTAAGACAACTACCTTTAGCTCATCAGCTCAGTTATAAGCAAAATTTCTGGATTCCAGACTGGAATGACACCATTTGCTGTCTTCAAAAATGAATGTTCGTACAGCTATGCATAACTCTTTCAGATTTCATAATATCTCTTGCCACTCATCTGAACAGATACTCATTTTGGAGGGATACCAATAATAGTTGTGAGCGGCTAGTCCACAAGCATAACACGCTCACGAAACTTTAATGCGATAGCTTGATTTCTACTGAAAGACAGCATTATGCCAAGTGCAATGCTCGAAGATAAAAGAGAAGAACCACCATAGCTAAGTAGTGGCAGGGTTATGCCGGTGGTGGGAAAAACACTTAATGTTACCCCTGTGTTTATTATGAATTGTGTGATGAATTGAATTGAGATACCAAGAATCACCAATAGATTGAATAATTCATTTTCCCTATATGCAACGTAAAGCAAGCGGGCAGAAATGATGCCAAATAACATCAATGTGGCTAAGCACGTAATCAAACCAAATTCTTCTGCTAAAACAGAAAACACAAAATCTGTATGACAATCAGGAAGAGAGGTTTTTACGCTACCTTCACCAGGTCCAACTCCAGTTAATTGACCTCTTTTGAATGCTTCTAATGATTTTATGACTTGAAAGTTATCGCGTTGCGTAAAAAAGACAAAATTGTAAATCCTTTGCTTTATATGTGGGAGACATAAGTAAGCTATTGTAGTTCCAGTTGTAGCCATTCCTATTATGCATAGAAAGTATAAAAGTGGTATACATGCAATAAACATTTGACCAATAAAAGAATATGTTAAAAGCATGGACATACTGAAATCAGGTTGCAAAAGTAACAACACAAAAACTAACAGAAATATTATGATTGATATGTGCATTTTAAACTTCATTCCGCTGGCTAAGATACTAGCTATGACAACAGAAAAAAATGGCCTTACGAACTCAGATGGTTGAACTGAAATTTTGACAATATGTAACCATCGTTTCGCACCTTTTACCTCTATACCAAGTATTATCGCAGCTGCCACTAAAATAGTAAATAAAATGAAACCTGCGAATGAGAGGTTAAGTATAGTTCTTGTATTGAGAAAAGAAAATGTCACCATGGTAATTAGTGACAGGACTATATAAATTGTATGGCGCCGTATAAAATAATCTTGTGGTAAAGAAAGACGCTGCGCAATTACAGGGCTTGCTGAATAAACAAGAATGAAGCTTATAGTGAGCAAAAAAAGCACTGGAAGGATGAGATAATAATCCAGCGTTCTATACCAGAATTTAATATTCATTTTGTTCCAATGTGTAATGCCACTATTCCATAGCTCATATTATGAAACTCAACATTCTTAAAGCCTACCTCTTTAATTTCCATTTTAAAATCAGCCTGAGTTGGAAACTCTCTAATGCTCTTCACTAAATATTCATAAGAACTTCTGTCTTTAGCAATTATGCTGCCAATTTTAGGAATTACTTTAAATGAATATAAGTCATAAAGTTTGGTAAATATCTCATTTTGATAGTGCATAGGGGCAAATTCTAAGCAGATAAATTTCCCATGTGGTTTTAATACCCTGTGCGCCTCATTTAAAGCCTTCTTGCGGTCAGAAACGTTTCGAATGCCAAAAGCTATTGTGCAATAATCAAATTCGGAGTCTTCAAATGGTAAACTTTCTGCACTTGCACATACCCAATCAAAATTAATTTGGTTTGAATTTATAGCTTTATCACGTCCTCTGCTTAGCATATTTTGATTTATGTCACATACTGTAACCTTAGCACTTGGCTCTTTTCTTGCTATTCTTATTGCTATATCTCCAGTTCCTCCAGCAACATCTAAAACCTTAGAGTTTTTTGTAAAATGCACACTATTTACCATCTTATCTTTCCATAATCTGTGCATTCCTAGGCTCATTATATCATTCATGGTATCGTAGCGACTTGCCACGGAATCGAATACCTCTTTAACTAATTGTGATTTCTTCTCGATTTTTATAGTAGACATTACGTAAAGTCGCTTAACTCCTTTATAATGAGTAAAAATTAATTTGAATTAACATCAGCGGCAGGCCTTGAGCCTGTTAAAATCTTCTTCAGCATGGTATGATGACCTAGTCAGTGGGCTTGACGCAACCACTAAGAAACCTTTGGAGTAAGCAACGTATTTATAATGCTCAAATTCCTCTGGGGTAACATACCTATCAAGTTTTGCATGTTTTGGAGTTGGTTGTAGATATTGACCAATTGTAATAAAATCAACCTCAGCACTGCGCAAATCGTCCATAATCTGAAGTATTTCCTCTTTTGTTTCTCCAAGACCAACCATAAGCCCTGACTTTGTGAAAACTTTAGGATTAATCTGCTTTACCATCTTCAACAAATATAGTGAATGAAAATAGCGAGCTCGTGGTCTTATTTTTGCATACAATCTCGGCACTGTTTCAATATTGTGGTTATAGACATCAGGTGATGCAACAGCAATTGCTTCAAATGCTCCTTTCTTATTTAAAAAATCAGGAGTTAAAATCTCTATTGTTGTTTCTGAAGTTATCTTTCTAATTTCTTCTATGCACTGTATAAACTGATTTGCACCACCATCTGGTAAATCATCACGATCAACAGAAGTAATGACAACATGTTTTAAGTTTAACTTTTTTATTGCTTTTGCTAAATTTTCTGGTTCATGAGGGTCTAACTTATCAGGAATGCCAGTTGCAACATTGCAAAATGCACAAGCACGAGTGCAAACAGAACCGAGAATCATCACAGTAGCGTGACGTTTATTCCAACATTCACCAATATTTGGACATGCAGCTTCTTCACATACCGTATGTAAGTTATGCAGTTTAACGATGTTTAAGGTTTCATTGAATACTTCACCGGTCGGAGCTTTTGCTCTGAGCCATTGAGGTTTGTTATGCATCTGAAACGGCTAACTCTACCTCTTGCTTTACTAAAACTTTTTTCAACCTTCTTTTTATCTTCTGCGCTTTCTCACTTAGTTTAATCGTTCTTGTGTTGAGCAAAAAAGCATCTAAATCACCTTTGTAATCTATAGTTCTCAAAGTTCTTGTTGCCACACGAAATCTAAACTTTTTATTCAATATATCACTTGTCAACGTAACCTTATGTAAATTTAAAAGAAAGGTACGCTTTGTTTTACGATTCGAATGTGATACCTTATTACCAAAAGATTTTTTTCTATTTGTTAATTCACAAACTCTACTCACTTCAATATACCAAATTATTCTATGTACTTAGATTACCTTATATAGTCAAATAGTCAATACTCTCTTGCTTAATTTTTATACCATATACTGCTTTGTAGCCAAAAAATATCGTAATTTTTTCTATTATAAGAGAAATCATATGCTGAATTTCTAATGCTTTACTGCCATTTGTTACTACTAGATGCAATACACCAGAATTTACATTCTGTGCATATGAGATCTTTTTCGGTTTTGTACACTCTGCTATTTCTTTCCCTACTATATTTCGCCAGTTTAAAATCAAGCGTATTTCATTTTTGCTAATCTTATTTTTCATGCATTTTAATGCATAATTTTCAATTATAGACTTTAATTTCTTTGGCCCGCTGTGTTTGAGCATTTTTCTGTTTTTTTAGTAGGTAGATAATATAAAAGTATACATATAACTTGAGATTTTGTCATTACTGCTACATGTTTGTGAGATACCGTGACGGTATGACCATAATCGTCACTCCGCAACGCATATTGCATAGTCGTCATTCCGCGGCGTGTTCGCGGAATCTAGCTCTGGTCACGCTACTTAGATGACAACCTTCTAACTGCTTTACAAAGGCTCTACCCTCTGGCCCCACACCGTAAAAGCAGTATTTTATGTAAAACTTATTTCAACGTAGCACTTGTCAAGTAAGTCGTTCCATTCAAAAATCTTTGTGCTGTCATCTTTGCCTCATAATTAACCTTATAGCTGTTTTAATTGTAATTGGTTAAATTATTATTAACTTGCCAGGCTAGATCCAAAAAATAGCATAAACAATATGCAAATTGCAATAGAAATCACATTTGCGTATGGTTTATTGCTATGTGGTCAATCTTTCCTCAATCCAAGCTGCTTGAATGGCCTCGAGTATTTTCTCGTTACAGCGTTTTTCATCATCATCAAATTCCTCTAAACTCAAGACCTTTTTTTTAAGCTCAGTGAATCTGATATTAATTATATTCTCATCTGGAAATTTTTCCTCTAGAGCCTCTACAATATCTTCTATATCAAGCCATTTCATACTTTTTTGTATTTATCCACTAAGTTAAATTGGTGCCCATGGGGAGACTTGAACTCCCAAGGTCGCAAAACCCACGGATTTTAAGTCCGCTGCGTCTACCGATTCCGCCACACGGGCTTTTTTTATCTATCTAGAGTAAAACTCTACTACTAAATTTACTTCCATGTCTGCTGAATAAGGAACCTCAGAATATTGAGGTGACCTCAAATACTTCACTGAATGCTCTTTACTATCTGTCTCTAAATAATCCGGAGCCTTGCGCTCTTGTTTTTGTTCAGCCTCTACTACTACAGGGATTTTTGCTGCCCTTTCTCTTATTTTTATTATATCACCTGGTTTCACCCGATAACTCGATATGTTAACCACCTTATCATTAACTGTAACGTGCTTATGAGATATGAGCTGCTTCGCTGCATAAATTGTTGGCACAAGACTAGAGTGGTATAAAACAGAACTGAGCCTTGATTCTAAAATACCGATAAAATTATCAGCCGTATAACCCCTTCTGTTATAAGCATCTAAAAATGTACGTCTGAGCTGCTTACTTGAAATCGCATAGTAAAACTTAAATTTCTTATGCGCAGCAAACTGCTTACCAAAGTCGGATAACTTCTTGAATCCAAGAATACCATGTTGACCTGGAGGGTATTTCCTTTTGTTTACTGGGTCTTTAGCTCTACCCCATAAATTTACACCAAGTCTACGGCTAATCCTATACTTTCTAGTGATAACAGTTGTCATATAAAAACTCTCACGATTTAACTTTAGATTATTAAGGATTTTAGCACTCAGTGTCAACTTGTTTTTGCTGGTATAATCTTTTATACTTTATTTTTAAGTTTTTCTATGAATCATCTATCTTTGGAATCTATGGCAAACGCCATCCGTTTTTTATCAATTGATGCAGTACAAAAAGCGAACTCTGGACACCCAGGTATGCCACTTGGAATGGCAGATGTTGCAACTATTTTGTTTGCTAAATATCTGAATCATAATCCTGATGATTCTAAATGGTTCAATAGAGATCGCTTTGTTTTATCAAACGGTCATGGGTCAATGTTACTATACTCAATATTATATTTGACAGGTTATATTAGCATAGATGAGCTAAAAAATTTCAGGCAGTTAGGTTCAAAAACCCCTGGCCATCCAGAGTTTGGCTTGACTTCCGGGGTAGAGGCAACAACAGGCCCGCTCGGTCAGGGGTTTGCCGCTGCTGTTGGCATGGCACTTGCTGAATCAATCCTTAAAAAGCAATTCAGAATCAATCACTACACTTACGTAATGCTAGGGGATGGCTGTCTTATGGAAGGAATAAGCCATGAAGCAGCATCACTTGCTGGGCATCTTAAATTGAATAAATTAATAGCCCTTTTCGATGACAATGATATTTCTATAGATGGCACTACTTGCCTTTCCTGCTCTGATGATGTGAAAAAGCGTTTTTCAGCGTATGGATGGAATGTTGACAAAATTGATGGCCATGATTTTGATGCCATATCCCTGGCAATAGAGCGAGCACAAAAATCAGAAAAGCCATCGCTTATTTGCTGCAAAACCATTATCGGAAAATTCTCAAGTCGTGCTGGCACATCCTCTGCTCATAGTGGTGCTTTTACGGAGGAAGATATAAAAAAGATGAGAGAGAAATTAAATTGGAATTACGAGCCATTTCATGTGCCAGAAGATGTGAAAAATGCCTGGAAGAAAACTGTTGAGAGAGCAAGGCAAAATTACAGTTCGGTGTCCTTGACTAGTGAGAATAAAGAACTTCACAGAAGACTTGATGAGCGTTCACCAGATTCGGTGTCATTCCAGCGCGTAACACTGGAATCTAGGAAAGAAGGAAAAGAATGGATCCCAGTGTCAAGCACTGGGATGACAGAAGAGAATGCTGGGATGACAGGATATCATGCAGAACTTCAAAGGCGACTAGATGAGCGTCTGCCAGATAACAGCAATTTGGTGTCATTCCAGTGCTTGACACTGGAATCCAGTGAAAATAAAGAACTTCAAAGACGGTTAGATAAACGTCTACCAGACAATATCGATAATGTTTTGGCTAACTTGAAGAAACAAATATGTGAGCTAATGCCAAACGAAGCTACACGTTCTTCTTTCGGCATGGTAATGGAACTTTTAACACAACATATGCCGGAATTAATCGGCGGATCTGCTGATCTTACTGGGTCAAATTGCACTAAATATAAGCACATGCAGGTAATAGATAGTAATAATTATAGTGGTTCTTATGTCCACTATGGAGTGAGAGAACACGCTATGGCAGCATGTATGAATGGCATGGCTCTTCACGGCGCGATTCTTCCTTATGGTGGTACTTTTTTGGTATTTTCCGACTATTGCCGCCCTGCTATACGTCTTTCAGCTTTGATGAAGCAGCAGGTTATATATGTAATGACTCATGATTCAATTGGAGTAGGAGAAGATGGCCCAACTCACCAACCAATAGAGCATTTAGTTTCTTTGCGTGCTATACCAAATCTATACGTTTTTAGGCCAGCCGATGCAGTTGAAACTCTAGAGTGTGTTAGCATTGCACTCGAAAAAAAAGAATCACCTGCACTGTTTGCGCTCTCAAGGCAAAATGTCAATTACATGCATTCTGATATCGATCAATCTGCTAATCTATCGAAGTTTGGTGCATATATTTTGTGTGAATGTTCAAAAGAATTAAAAGTGACAATATTTGCTACGGGGTCCGAGGTTGAAATTGCAGTTGAAGCAAGGAAGAAATTGCAGGAAAAAGGCATAGGTACAAGGGTTGTTTCTATGCCATGCTGGAGGCTTTTTGATGAGCAAAGTGATGAATATAAAGCAGCGATATTAAATAATGACAGCATCAAAGTTGCAATTGAAGCTGGAAGTGAAATGGGTTGGCATAAATATATAGGTTCAAACGGTATATTTATTGGCATGAAAAGCTTCGGAGAATCAGCACCTTATAAAACACTTTATGAGCATTTTAATATCAGCGCCGATCATGTAGTAAAATGTGTGTGTGATTCCACTGTAATAGAAACTACTTGACAAACTCCGCCAGCCCCCTTATCATAATATTGAAGGTATTCAGTTATCTTCATCTGTGCAGATTAAACAGCAAGAAAACAACGTAGTTGGCGTCTTATTTTTAATTTTTTGCACTACGTGCACCTTATGTCTTCACAACATTTCTGGGTTTTTACCTATATAAGCTGAAACGCGCTTATAAAGCGTTTAAGACAGTATAGTACGCCAATTTGCAGGATTAGAGAGTGACAACTAGCTAACACGGGGTTTCTTTTGCCTTTTTTTCTGCTTAGTAAATTTCTTAAACATTTTAGCTAAGGTTAGTTGCACTTAAAAGCAGCTAAATTGCAGTGTTTAAGACTTAAAGAACGCCAATACTGAAAATAGACAATGACTAGGGCTTCTTTTGCCTTTTTTTTCGTTTGGTAAATTTCTTAATGTCTATAGCTAAACGACAACCGTCATCCCGCTACTTGTTAGCGAGATCTATGCTAAGAGATACCGTGAATAAATCACGGTATGACGTAGGGCTACAGGTGTCATGCCAGTGCTCCTTTTTTTGTCATCCGAGTAGCTGACACTGGGATCTAATTTTTTATGCAAAATTACTATATTTATATATTTGCAAATAGATACGATTTGAAATAATTTATACTATGAAGTTACGAAATGAGATCCCAGTGTCACGCACTGGGATGAAGGGAGGCACTGCCGTCTTGGATGGAAACCAGTGTCTGGGCACTGGGATGACACCCTTCCTTGTAGAGATCTCTTGCGTTACCCTACTCATCTTTCGTTACATCGTAATCGCAACTACTACTCTCTCCTTCGCATCCAGCATCGGTTTGTGATGTAGATTCATCAATTTTTTCTTCGTTAGACCCAAACAACCATGAAAAAAACCCACCAAAAAATGATGCAATTAATGAAAAAGGCTTTATAAGTATACTAAACAAACTACCAAAAAAAGAGCTCGGCTGTTCTTCTGTTTGTGCAGGTTCTATGGGAGCAACAGCCTTCACACCTTCAGCTTTTATATCAGTTCCTTTTTCTGCATTGATGGTGTTGGTTTTTTCCTCTTCTTTGTTATTATCTGGTTGTGGTTGAGTATTATCTGAATTTTGTCCTGTAATGTCTGATCCTGGTTGAACATTACCTTCTTGCTTTTCTTTCTGTTGTGTACCAGCATCTTCCTCTTGATCCCCTTTACTATCCGTCGATGATTCATCCACTGGATCAGTTTTTTCTGCGTTTTGCAATAGAGTTTTTATTTCTTTGTTAGTAGTTAAATCTAAGGGAGTATTTCTATCTTCATCTTTTATATTAACGTTTGCCTTTGCTTTTATTAGAGCCTCTACTATTTCTTTGTTGTTATTTTTAGCAGCCAAATGTAAAGGAGTCCTACCACGGCTATCTACTACATCAACCTCTGCCTTTTTATTTAATAGCATTTTTACCATGCCTTCTCTGCCATATTTTACAGCTAAATGTAAAGGAGTCTTGCCATTTGCGTTTACTGCATTAATACTATCATCATTATAAATGTGCAAGTTAAACATATGTTTCATAACAGCTTCTTTGTTCTCATAAACGTATGAATGTAACGAATTCCCCCCTATATCATCCTTAACAAATGCTTCTTCTATCAGTTTGTTATGAATGTCATCAGATCTGTTGGTGTAGGATACATCAGTAAAATTCTTTACATTGTTTTCATCAATACCAGCCTTTATATGTATGTAACCTTTACCGTTTTTAACAAAATCTTTTCCTAATGATTGGTAATGATCAATAATTTTCTTTTCTATTGATTGATGAGATTCTTTGATATCTTCTATAATTTGACTTATTTCTGTTGGTGAGAAGATAAAAACTTCAGGTTTATAGTAATCAAAAGCTTCCCCATGATCAAGGCTAAAAAATGGAGGATATACACGATAATTAAAACCTTTACATTTGAATTGGAGTACACCAGTTCCAATAAATCCTAGATTGTGGTTCTCTTCCAGCTGTAATAAAAAATTATTCCATTTATTCTCATCGAACTGATGGTAATGAGGCCACGAGTAAACTAATACTTGATTTCCAGAATCAAAATTCACATGAATACTGTTCGGATTTTCAAAGTCATTTCTATTTTGTTTCAAGTTATCTTTAGCAAGAACTGTGACTGACATCTTATCGACATTATCGTTGATGCATTCTGAAAAGATTGTTCTAACATTATGAATATTTTGATCTAATGAAGCTCTGTTCACTATGAGTGAGGACTCACTAAACCATATTTTAATTTCCTTTAGACTGTCCGAGTAATCATGTTCACTATTGAGGGAATTTCCTTTATTATAATTCTGTACTCTGTCCTTGTCACCACTTACTTTAACAACAGTTTTAGGTCTATTATTACCTATTGAATCACTCATCCCACACCTCACTGTAAAATTATATTATCACGGCAAAATCATTAATAACCCATGAACTCTATGTTCCTGGATCACGCAAATAATGCCCGTGTTTTTCAGTACATTTGAGCAGGCTGTACATAAGAATCGCAATTGTAGAGCATATTATTGTTAATAGTAAATTTGGTAAAATGCCATAGCGAAAAAATTTTCCTACTATATATATTCCAATAGCCCCAAACATCATATTGCAGAATGAGAGGACTGCACTACCAAGCCCTATACCTTTGATCGTTTCTAAAGCAGAAGTTACGTTATTGCTGATTACTAATGCAAGCCCAATATTGGCTGGAATCCAGGCAACTTGAAGAATTAATATATTTAACTTGTCCGCGAAATAAAAATATACCAATAAACTATCGGATATTATCGGTAACACCAAACCTATTATTAGCATTTTGCTAACCCCTACTTTTGGTACATACCTTCTATTAATTAAAGTTCCAATTATGTAAAATATGACTATGATCGATATGAGGTAGCCAAAATACTGTACTTCAATGCCCATCGATTCAAATATGAACGGGTAGTTAGCAATGTATGCCCAAAGCCACATGAAAGTTAATCCATGAATGGCTGAAAACCCAAGGAAACGATAATTTCTAAATATTGATATATATTGCTTGAAGATATTAGTAGTTATGTTAGTTATACTGGTTTCATTTTTATTTACAGTGAGTGTTTCTTGTAACTTAAAGTAGATAAAAATAAGTATAGCAATTGCTGCAAGTGATATAATAAAAAACAAAAATTTCCAACTATACCCATGTGAAATTATATAACTGCCCACCACTGGAGCTATTCCAGGTGAGAGTGCCACAACCATATTTAATTTTGAAATGACTCTCGAGTATTCACTACCCGAGTACATATCCCTTATTGCTGCATACCCAACAACACCTGCAACACCAGCCCCTGTTCCTTGTATGAAGCGAATTAGTATCAAGAGCGCAATACTGTCGGCTATATAACACATCACACTTGCCAAAGTAAAAATTGTCATACCAATCAGCATCATTGGACGCCTACCATAACAGTCTGACAATGGCCCATAAATTAAGCCAGATACCGCAAATCCAACTAGATTTAAGCTAATTGTAAGCTGCACTACACTGCCTTCTACTTTAAAATAATTGGCAATGTTTGGTAGTGCAACTGAGTATAGGTCAGTTGCCATATCGACAATTGCTACAGACAATATTATAATAAGAGAGATGATATTTTGCGAAAGAGCTGTTTTCACTTAATGATTTATTGGTAAATATGCTTAATTATAATGTATTTTTTTCATTAGTATATTAATTTAACTACTGAAATTAAGAGTAGCTATTCGAGAAAAAGCCTGTGAAGGCTCTATTCAGTAGGGTCAGTGCCCAGACACTGGGATCTAGTCTTTATTATGCATGCAGCCACTTATTTAAAGTTAAATTTTCTGGATCCAAGTAGTCAGGGCACTGGGATGACAGGAGAAGGAGGCTACTTGTATGACATCCTCCCTTGTGGATTCAAATCACAATGTTCGTACAGTTGTGTGCTTTGACACTGGAATCTTAAGCTAAAATCACAAAAAGCCTGAATTTCAATATCTTATCTTTAATTATTCAGATTTAAGTTTAAACACTGAGCATCAGTTGTTCAGGACCTTTGCTTCCGTATTTTCCAGCGAGTTACCGTAAGTAACTGCTTTTAGGTAAAACTTTTTTCCCCTTTGCACTTCGAAAGATATTATTGAATCATCAAGTAGAACAAATTTTTCACCTGCAGTCTCTTTAGTGCCTTCTTGCCCTCTAATTAGATTGCTAAGCTTATATTTATTTTTATCTATAAGTTCGGCACTCTGAAATTTTACTATCTCTTTTCCAACCAGTGCTAAATTGCTTACATTTATAGTACTAACGTTAGTGCTTGTAAAACCCTCTTCTGTCATCTCAGTGCCCAGACACTGGGATCCAGGAGAAATATGGTCAAGCGCTGGAATGACACCATCACTTAAATAATGGTTATATGAAGAACTCAATACACCAAAACGTAGCACTACTATAAGCCCCTCGTCGGTAGATTCCATTACATGTCCGTAAGTGGACTGCTTATTTGTGCTTGCGATAGGTTTATAATCCTTATCGTTGTACGAAATAAAGAGTGTTGCTCCTTTCCAATTCTTTTCCTCATTAATTAAAGTAAAGCTTGCGCTATTACCTTTAACATGCGGTAAATCTATCATTTCTATGATGGTTTTGCTGATGTGAGAAGGAGGGTATTCCTTCAGCATAAGTGACCTTGTTGAAGGAAAAGAGAGCTTATATATAGAGCGATCATAACTAACACCACTTACTTGAATGGCCATGCTTTCAAATTTTGTTTTTATAATTCTCACCGTATGCTTTTTCTCACCGTCTAAAATCGTTATTACATCACTTGGCACAAGCCATGCATATTTTATCGGCAGCTTGAAATTGTATATATTTCTCTCTTGCCACGAAGAATAAAGTAAAACCTCAGCTATATTTTGCGCCTCTCCCTCCTCCATAATGAGCGGTATTTCAACTGTTATAGCAGTGCCTTGCTTTGGCAACTCAGCATATTTAACATCAATTGGATAGCCAAAATTGCGATTAAAATAAACGACGTTAACTTTATTATTTAAATCCAGTTGACTAATATTAACAAGTTGCATTTGCTTTGAATTGTTACTGAAAACCGTTTCACCAATTGGCATTACAGTTGTAACTCCCCTGCCCTTTTGAACAAATTTCAGTTTAGAGTCCTGTTCAACCACATCAAAAAAATAGCAACTTTGCAGCATTTTAATAATTGAACGTACGGGTTGCTGGTCGTTTATCACATATCCAGACAATAACCCTTTGACGTTGCTTGTATCGAACTGATTGCTTTTTAAACCTGTTTTTTGTAACAGATCCGATAAAACATCAGAAATATTAAGCTGTGAAAGCTTTCCCTGAATCCAATGGCCTGTTTGCCAGTTATGGCAGTCAGCCCACACATCACATAAATTGGGAAAGTAAGGAAATGGCCTTGCATCCCATGCCCAGAGAAACATTTTTTCTACCATTTCTGAGCTTTGCCACTTTTTTAGCGTTCCTTCAATTGCAATTTTTTGCGAAAGAAAGCTCACCTCTCCGTTTGAATATCGTGGATATTTGCTCTCTATGCTGCCTTTGTCAACAAACACATTTGGCTCATTAGTGCAGCTGTTCATACTGGGAAATCCATATTCAGTAAACCATATTTTTTTTCATTTTTGGTTGCCATTTTGTTTTACTACCGCCAGGGTTTATGTGAGTTTCACTCCACCATTTCTCTATATTTTTCCACGCATACCTGCTGTCGTTATACTTTACTTTTTCAGGCTCACTCTTTGAGTAATCATAGAAATAATCATACCCTACCCCACTGCTCCAACCACCCATTACATCTTCCGCGAAATAACCAAAAGGAGGCTCTGGCCCATCAGTCAGTGGAAAATAAGCATCTATGCCAACAACGTCGATGTACTCTGAAGACCACAGTTCATCCATATTATACCAACCATCATATGAGTGGTATTCGCTCCAATCCGCAGCGTAAGTTACTGTTACTTCTTTTCCAAGATCAAGTTTTATCTGCTTTGCAAGCTTAACTAGCTCTGCCACTGCAGGGTAATTACCTTTTTCATCTCTGATTTTGGTAAGTTCAACAAATTCAGAACCAATGATAAACCCTTCCACTTTAGTTTGTTTGGCAATGCTTGCATAATGCTCTATAAATTTGTTGTACTGATTCTTAAAAAAATCACTTATATCTTCAGGAGTCCCGCTCAACCTTCCTCGCCACTCTTTATTTTCTGTGTCAAGCAAGGGCATTGGATAGAGCATCACCTTGTAGCCTCTGCTGTGTAGCTCTTCTATATATCTTATTAGCGCTGAATCACTAACTGTGCCACCATATCTTGGGTTTCCATTATCATCTTTTGAAATTAGCTGAGCATCATCTCTGGTACTACTTCCTACTTGCCAATCATCAGGTAATATTGCGGAATCATCTTGAAATTCAACTGCAGGGTATATTTTACAATCTTTAATGTTCAGATCATTCACAAACCAATTGACTACTACCGATACCCACTCAACATTTGGTAAATCTCCCTTTAATTGATCCAAAGAAAGCACTGCATCGCTCTTTTTAGTGTGGTTGTTATGATTTACCCTTTGTGCCAGCCCATATGGGATATATTGGTTGCTGCTTATTTTCTCTTGCGCGATTTTCTTCTGTATTTTTGTATCATACACAAATTCTCCTGAGCCTGGTATAATATTGATATTTCGAATATTTTCTGCTATTGAAAATCCACTGGGCTTTAATGCAGTTTGCACTTCAAATGTAAATACCGGAACGCGGTTATTATAGTCTGCTAAAGGAAAATTCTTGATGACTATGTAAGATATTCCCCTGTAAGCCGGCACATTTCTCTCTCCTTCAATTGATGATATAAATGGATCGGGATCTTGGTCTTCTGTACCGCGGTAAAAAGTATAATCTATTTCATCAAAGCTAAGTGATGTTGTATCTGCCCAGATTCTGTTTAATTTTTCTACTTTCCCATTGCAGATCGCAATTGCAAGCGTTGCATAGTAATTATACTCAACATTCATACCTCTTCCAATTTTGCTTTTGGTGGTTATCGCCTCTTCTTTTATTGGCTGTGACCAAATAATGTTCCCTGCAATGCGAGCAGTACCATAGATAATCGGAATTGTCCTGCCGTAGGTTGAGGTTTGAACTTGCAGATTTTTTAGTCTCGCTCCATGCGTTACTTTCTGTTCTGCATCCAAACCAAATATTGCACCATCGAGCTGTGCACCAAGAAGAGCACCGAGCTCTGAACCGATAATCTGGCCAATTGGCCCAAAAATGCTGCCTGCTTGACCAAAAATTGATGATAAAATTATTGTAGACATGGTAATCCTCCTTTTTGTTTCTATAGCTAATGTAGGCTCTACGTCATGCCGCCGCGCCGCTAACAAGCAGCGGGATGACGAGCTTATCGTTATGCCGCCGCGAACCGTCATACCGCCGCGGTATCTCTTAGCATAGATTCCGCTAACTAGTAGCGGAATGACGAATTTGTCATTTTACAGCCACTTGGATGACAATTTGCTACTAAATAGTAGGAAATTCAATAATTTACAATAAATAATTGAAGTTTTTAATTAAGAAAAGCACATGATGTAGCTATAATCATTGTAAGCAACAATGAAAAAGTGCGGAAGTAAAAAATTACCACTCTCATGGCAATCACTTCACCAGCGGCAAAGTAATACCATGCTGATTCATATATTTTCCTTTCATATCATCATATGATTTTTCACACTCACTTTCGCCGCTTAAAAATACGAATTGGCATGCGCCTTCATTAGCGTAAATTTTTGCAGGAAGTGGGGTGGTGTTTGAGAATTCGAGTGTGACATGACCTTCCCATCCAGGTTCTAAGGGAGTAACGTTTACTATAATTCCACACCTTGCGTAAGTTGATTTACCAACACAAATGACCAGTACATTTCTTGGTATACGAAAATATTCCACTGTGCTTGCAAGCACAAAGCTATTTGGTGGAATTATGCATACGTCTGTTTCTTTATCTATAAAACTATTCTCAGAGAAATTTTTAGGGTCCACGATGGCTGAATTAACGTTAGTAAAAATTTTAAATTTATTATCCACTCTTGCATCGTAACCGTAAGATGATAGTCCGAAAGATATGACACCTTTACTGCTTTTGTGATCTACAAAAGGCTCTATCATTCCAAAATTTTCAGCTTTTTCTCTTATCCATTTATCTGGCATAACTGCCATAATTGCCCCTTAAAGTTGTGTAATACTTACAATAATATAAAATAAAATTTAAATGTAAACTGTAGCTTTTGTCATGCAATTAAAGCTTTTCAGTTTGATGTTTTGTTACAATAATTAGATTTATGTTCTTAACTAAAAATAATGCTTAGAAACTTTCTCCTGATTTTTGTATTCGTATTATTCACGCCGCTGTCAAATGCTGATGCCAGGAAATACATCAGAATTGTTGGATCTTCAACCGTTTTTCCTTTTATCTCATTTGTAGCCGAGGAGTTCAATCGTGTATTCTCTTTTAAGACTCCAGTTGTGGAATCGATAGGAAGTGGATCAGGGTTCAAAATGTTTTGCTCAGGAATAGAGGAAGACACGCCAGATATCACCACTTCATCTCGCCCTATGAAGGAAGTAGAAAGAGAACTATGTAAAAGGAATAAAATTAATGAAGTGATAGAGATCATCATTGGCTATGATGGAATTGTCATTGCAAATTCAAATCAAAGCCATAGATTTGATTTCACAAAGAAGGACTTATTTGAAACTTTATCTGCATATTCTCAAGAAAATGATAAATTAGTAAAAAATAATAAGAAGTTTTGGTCTGATATAAATCAAGCCTTACCAAAAACAGAAATTGAAATTTATGGTCCACATCAAAATACAGGCACATACGAAACTTTGGTTAATTCTATTATGTTCGATCAATATTCATGCATGAACTCGAGAATTTTCAAAGAGAATTATAAAGATCAGGAAGAAAGAAAGAAAGCATGTGGTAATATAAGGGATGACGGAAGGTATATAGAAGTTGGAATTAATGAAAACATAATAATACAAAAATTGAAAAGTAACAAAAACGCTTTAGGGATATTTAGTTTTAGCTTTTTAATGAGGAATCAAGATAAAATACAAGGGAGCACAATTGCAGGAATTGAACCAACTTACGAAAATATATCATCGGGAAAATATATATTAGCAAGACCTCTATACCTTTACATAAAGAAAGAACACCTGGATACTGTTGATGGATTAAGAGAATTCATAAAAGAAATTATAGATTCGATCGGCATTGAAGATGGGTACCTATCTAGGCTTGGTTTAATCCTACTTTCAAGTGAAGATATAAAAAAAGCTTCAGCAAAGGTTTATGATATAACGTGATGGTCTTTTATATTCTTGATACTGTTCAGGAGCACGGCTAATGCGCAAATATTGAGCAAAAGTGGTGTCATGAAAGTAGCTGACACTGAAATCCAGACTTTAATTATTATACTCGTAAATAAGTGTAATAGATTATGCATCTGAATCTGGTAATAATTGACTTTTTATTGCTTCAATTATGTTATTTTGATTCAGACTGCTGTTAGCACTTGCGGACTTTAATGCTTTGTATATTGTTGAAAACTGTTCATACTCCATATTTTACCTTCATTTTTTTAACAAGTTTAATTATCACACATATTTACAAGTAATCCAAGTATATTGTTAATAAAGGCCAACAAAGTGCTTGACGTTAGAGTAGCTTTTATGGCTTTGTATAGCGAGGAAATAACTCTATGAAAAATCATCAACGTTTACAAACTTTACGTTCAATTGTATTTATTGTGGGAATATTCCTATTGTTACTTAGCTTAGCAATGCTTATTCCTGCTATTACTAATAAATATCTCAGCTACGAATGGAAAAATTTTCTCGCTGGGTTCATAATTACCTGCACATCTGGCGTAATTTTTATTTTACTCGGTAAATTAAATGGCATGCCGGCAATTTTTGCAATTACTAGTTGCACCTGGATTGCCTTGTCTTTGTTTGCAGCTACTCCTTTCTATTTTGATAATCTGAGCTATGTTGATGCATTATTTGAAACGATATCTGGCATCACAACCACAGGGGCAACTATATTTAATGATATTGAAAAACAATCTCCGGGAATACTGCTATGGAGAGCAATGCTACACGGCATGGGGGATTTTGGTGTAATCACTTTAGGAATTGCAGTTTTTCCTATGTTTAAGATTCTCAGCCTAAATAATTTACTTTATTCTGAATATTCAGATGCTACAAAAAGGAAGTTACCGAACACGCGAAGCGTAGTAATTCATATTACAGCAATATATTATGGCCTAATTTTATTATGTATATTTTCCTATTATCTGGCTGGTATGCCACTATTTGACGCAATATGTCACGGAATGTCCGCTGTATCAACTGGTGGATTTGCTAACTATAATGATTCTATAGGGCACTACAATAACCCTATGTTAGAAGTCATAACGATCATTTTTATGATTTTGGGTTCTCTGCCTTTTCTTAGCTATTTAAAAATCATAAGACGGTTAGACATTTGCTATGATGAACAGGTCTCTTACTTTGTTAAGATAGCTATTGTTTCATCTTTATTTGCTTGTTTTTGGTTGTATCAAAATGTTGATTTAGGAGTGTCATTATCATTTAGATGCAGCATATTTACCATCACCTCCTTGATTACGTCAACTGGTTATGCAATCTGTAATCATATAGATTGGAGCTTCATTTCAGTCTTAACTTTTTTTCTAACCTTTGTTGGTGGATGTAGTGGTTCTTCAAGTGGTGGCATCAAAATCTTTCGTTTGATCATTTTTCTAAAGTCTATAGGAAATCACTTTCGCCTTTTATTAAACCCAGGTGCAGGTAATAGGGTAAAATTCAACGGAAAAACCCTGGAGAATGATGAAGTTCACTCTGTCTTTATATTTTTTGCAATTTTCATGTTAACGTTTACCATTTCATCAATAGTGATGTCTTACTTAAGCAATGCAGACTTTATAACTAGCATCAGCTCAGTCTCTGCAACGCTTACAAATTCTGGCCCGGGATTTAGTAATTTAATAGGCCCTTCAGGTAACTATTCTTCTTTCAGTAATGAAGTAAAATTATTTTTGTCATTTTTGATGCTGCTTGGTAGACTTGAAATATTGCCAATCTATTTTTGTATAGGTAATTTATTCTTATTTAATAGAAAGAAATAGTTGGTGAAGTTGTGAAATTTGATATTATAGCTAAACTGACTTACGACAATTTGAAAAACCGTCATTCCGCTACTCGTTAGCGGAATCTATACCGCGAATAAATCTACAGATGTACGAACATTGTGATTTGGGCACACCAGGAAGAATGTCATCCAAGTAGCCCCTTTCTCGTCATCCCGCTACTTGTTAGCGGGATCTATGCTAAGAGATACCGCAAATGAATCTACAACTGTACGAACATTGTGATTTTGGCCCATCAGATCCCAGTGCTTGACACTGGGATCCAGGAATTTTATTAAGTTGGTAAGCATAAAAGTAGCCATTTTATGTAAAAATACAACATTTTGATGATTATGAAAAAGCTGGATCCCAGTGTCACGCACTGGGATGACATCATAGAGGCACTGGAATGACACCTTCCTAGTGGAAATTGCTCTCAAATCATAATGTTCGTACAGTTGTGGAATAAATTGCGGTATAGCTATAGATAGTATCAGCTATTTAATAAAAAGATCGTAGCTAAACCAAGAAATATAAGAGCTGAGAGAATATCAGTTGTTGCCGATGTTAGGATTGAAGAAGAAACGGCAGGGTCAGACTTTAAACGGTGAAGCATTATAGGAATGAAAGTTCCGATAAACGTTGCAATAATTGACATCATAATCATGGAAACCACAAAAATCATCTCCACTTTGAAGCTGTGAAATCTTATTGCTAATACTATTAATGAAATAGTAGATAAGATCACCCCGTTTATAAGACCTATTAAAAATTCTTTCATCAGTACTCTTTTTGCATTTTGCTCAGTTAGATATTTTGTTGCGATTGCCCGGATGGTTAGCGTTACTGTTTGGGATCCTGCATTTCCGCTCATTGATGCAATTATCGGCATGATTATTGGCAGTACTATAAAACTTTTTATTACATCATCGAAAAAGCCAACTACTATGGAACACACTGTTGCAGCTAAGAGGTTAAACAGTAACCAAGGTAGCCTTTTAATTATAGTTTTATGTATAGGGGCATTTATATCGGCTTTAGAAGATACACCGCTTATTTTGAGTACATCCTCTTCTGTTTCTTGTTGAACAACTTTTATCACATCTTCAATTAAGATCACACCAATAATTTTACCATTCTTATTTACTACCGGAGCCGATAATAGAGAGTAATCTTTAAATACTCTTGCTACTTCCTCTTGGTCTACTCCAGTTTTAATGATTTTTATGTCATGATCCATTATCTCTTTTATTATTGTGTCTCCTGAGTGAGATATTACCTTATTTAAATTAACACTGCCTATAGGCTCTAATTTTGAGTTGATAATGAATATCTGGTGAAATCTTTCTGGTATTTTTTTATAGTTGCACACAAATTCTGTCAGCTGATTTATTGTCCAACAATATGGAGCTATAACCATATCTTTATGTATTAACCTTCCTGCACTTTCTTCTGGGTATGATAGCAACTCCTCTACTGATTTCTGAGTCTTGCCGGGCAAATAGTAAAGTATATTTTCTACAGACTTTCTATCCAAATCTTTCATTATGGTTACTACATCTTCTACATCAAGGAGCATTAGTAACTTTGCTGTATTTTCTATTCCCAACGTTTCTATGATCTCTATTTGTAAATCTGGCACTACATGCACTAGGGCATCACTTAACAAATGTTGATCGAGGATATTAACTAATTTCTCCCTGTGATCACTGATCGAAGTAGATAAAAAATAAGCTAACTGAACGCTATCTATCGTTTTTACAATATTAAGAACATTTTCTAGCTCATCGTTATCAAGTGACTCTATTAAGTCATCAATAGCCTTTTTGTCTAAACCATAATGAGAACTTACTTTAATATTCATTATTTTACCTTATTTCTTAATAAATATACACACTTGATTTCCTTAAACATTAAAGTATAATGAAATTATTTTGAATTAACTATCATATGGTTAAATTTCTATTTTGTTTGCTGTTATTGTTAGTAATAGTAAATATATTAAAATCTAAAGTATAATGAAAACTTATTTAGAAATTCTTGAATACTTTCAAGGCTTAAATAAAAGTATTTCTCTTATCAGGAGGTGTCTTTGACATAGAAAAATTAAAGTTGCGTCTTGAAGAGCTGGACTCCCAAGCGTCGAATGATGATCTGTGGCAAGATAACCAAAAAGCACAAGAAATTTTAAAAGAACGTTCTAAAATTAAGAATGACGTAGAGTCGTTTTTAAAGCTGGAAAGCGATTACAACGATGCCATTAGCTTAATGAAGTCTGCTATTGATGAAAATGATGAAGAATTTTTCTCTGAAGTTGAAAGTGAATTAGCTAAGTTAGAGAAATTAATCAAACTTAAAGAGACAGAATCCTTATTTACTGGTGAAGCAGATAACAATAACTGCTTTTTAGAAATCCACTCAGGAGCTGGTGGAACAGAGAGCAATGATTGGGCTGAAATGCTGATGCGCATGTATATAAGGTGGGCAGAAATTTATCACAACTTTAAAGTTGAAGTTGTAGAAAAATTAGAAGGAGAGTCGGTTGGTATAAAGTCTGCAATGATAAAAATCGTTGGAGAAAAAGCTTATGGGTGGGCAAAAAGTGAAAGTGGAATTCACAGGCTGGTTAGAATATCGCCGTTTGATGCAAATGGTAAACGTCATACCAGTTTTGCAAGTGTAGGAGTAACTCCAGTGATAGAAGATTTAATTGATATTGCTGTGGATGAAAAGGATCTAAAGATCGACACCTACCGTGCTTCCGGAGCAGGCGGTCAGCACGTGAACAAGACTGAAAGTGCGGTACGCATTACACATACTCCAACTGGTGTTGTAGTTCAATGCCAAAATGGTCGTTCTCAACACAGAAATAAAGATGAGGCATTAAAATTACTTAAAGGCCGTTTATACCAAATTGAACTGGAAAAGAAAGAACAAAAGATGGCTGAAGAATATGGTAAAAAATGCGATATAGGTTGGGGCAATCAGATCAGATCGTACGTTATGCATCCGTATCAAATGGTGAAGGATTTAAGAACTGGACATGAAGTGGGCAATATAAATTCTGTTTTCGATGGTAATATAGATTGTTTCATAGTTAGTGTGCTTACTAAGCAAAATTAGGGTTGACTTTCTTGCCATAATATATAATAATAAAATATTATAAAAGTCAGAGATAAAGTTATGGCGATAAAATATGACCAGTGGAAAAGAATATTAAGTGCAGTTAATGCTGACAAAATTTAAGTAAAGATAACGTAATTGAGAAGATAAAAGAGAAATTATCACAATATTCAGATGAATATACTCAGTTGAGCGAAGCTGGTTTTGATGCAGTAAATAAAGGCGGATGGACTCCTTTACACATAGCTGCTTCATCTCACTTCAGTGGAGAGATTGTGAAAACTCTGATAAAAGGAGGTGCGAATATTAATGCGGCAGATAAATATGGAGATACTCCTTTACATTTGGCTATAAATATTTGCAGTGACACAAATATTGAAATTCTAATGGAAAATGGAGTAGATTCTTCATTAAAGAATAAAGATGGCAAAACTTCAATAGGTCTTGACACAAGTGGATATGTGGCACAGCTTGCAAGGGAAAAAGAGCAAAAAAAAGCTGAAAAAAATACAAGAGAGAAAGGAATTTTTGCAGGTTGTTCAACTGCATTATTAGGCGCTGCTATAGCAGTGACACTTTTTGCAACCGGGACAGTTGCAGTTGAATTGATGTCTATGATGATAGCAGCAGCTATAGTTACAGCAGCGGCACTAGCAGTTGGTGGTATTACATATAGCATATTAAAACCTAGTACTAAAATGGATGAAACGAAAGAAGCGCAAAACGTAAATGGAAATGTGCCAGGAGGTGGCAAGGAGGGGCAAGGCAGCGACTTGACACAGTTTATAGTATCAAGTTAAGCTTAAAATATGATTGAATAGTTGTTAATAATAGTGTATAATTATTAATCTTTTCTAAGCACTTTAGCTATGGCTATTTCTAAGTTTCTCGATCCTAAGAACGACTTTGCCTTTCGGCGTATTTTTGGCTCTGTAAATAATAAGGACATTCTTATTCACTTTCTTAATGATATGCTAGGCCTTACTGGTGTTGATCAGATAGAAGATGTTTCTTTTTTAAGCCCCATTCAGGATCCTGATATTGCTTCTCAAAAGCAGAGCATTGTTGATGTTCTCTGTACTGATTCTGCTGGAACCCAGCTAATTATTGAAATGCAAGTTGTTAAAACTACAGGCTTTGAGAAACGCGCTCAATACTATGCTGCTAAAGCTTATTCAAGTCAAGCCCACAAAGGTGATCAATATCAAGATCTTAAAGGAGTTATTTTTATTGCTATCGCCGATTTTATCTTATTTCCCAACAAGCTGGCTTACAAATCTGATCACGTTACTTTTGATAAAATTACCTATGAACATGATCTCAAAGATTTTAGTTTCACTTTCATCGAGCTACCAAAGTTTAATAAGACAAAAGAAGATCAGCTTTCAAATATTGTTGAAAAATGGATTTATTTTTTTAAGTACGCCGATGAAACTAGCGAAGAAGATCTACAGAAAATAATAGGTAGTGATGTTATTATTGGTAGAGCTTACGATGTGTTAAATCAATATAACTGGAGTAAAGAAGAACGTTTTGCTTATGATCAAACTAAGAAACATATTGATGATTATCTTTCTTCTATTCAACAAGGAAAAATTGAAGGAAAAATTGAAGGCATCAAAATTGGTGAAGAGAAAGGTAGGAAAGAAGGTAGAGAAGAAGGAAAAATTGAAGTTGCAAAAACAATGCTAGCCAATAATATTGATATTAACACTATTGTCAAGTGTACCGGCCTGTCCATTAGTGAAATTGAAGAATTGCAGAATTAAGTGTAACGGTTACGGTTTCTCGTCTCCACCATGCTGTATAGAAAAAAGTCTGGATTCCAATTTGCATGACAATGTGGAGTATCTGCTTCTGTCATCCCAGTAGGATCTCTTATTCCATTTTATCAACAGTTTGTTTTGCAGTATCAAACAATTTTAATCCTATAATCCCGAATGTAACTAAAATAAAGCATATTACTTCGAATAAATTAACTGGTTCATTAAATAGGTAAACTCCAAGTATCGAAGCTCCTATAGCACCTACTCCAGTCCAAATTGCATAGCATACTCCGATAGGTATAGAACGTATAGCGAGCGAAAGTAAATACGTACTAAGAGCCATGGAGAATATGCTAATTATTGATGGTACGAGATGAGTAAATCCACAACTATGCTTAAGTGTTATGACCCAGAACACTTCAATTAGTGACGATAAGAGTAAATATATCCAATTCATGCATAAACTTTTAGGTTTAAATAGAGAGCTTTAGCCCTATGGTTCCTATTACAATTAAAATGATACATAAAACTTGAGATAAATTAATATTCTCTGTGAAAGCGGTTGCACCAATTATAGTTATTCCAATTGTGCATATTCCAGAGGAGACTGCATAGCATACTCTAATAGGTAGAAAACATGCTGCAAGAGATAAAAAGTAAATGCTAATGATCATAATTACCAATGTTGCAATCGAAGGCACAACTTTAGTAAAACTGTTACTAAACTTTAATGTTACAGCCCACAGTATCTCTAGGATACTGGACAGCAACAAATATAACCAGCACATTTTCGTAACATTTCAATCTTGTATTGTAACAGAAATTGTTAGTTAAAACTACACTAAAGTGCAATAGATCTCTCTTTCGAAATTGTTTTGAAAGCCAATATATTAAACTTAAAATAATATTCTAAAAAACTTTTCTACAAAATTCAATTCCTGTACGTCATTTGCTGCATAAAGAGGTGTAGTTTGTTTCTCAATACCTGGTATTTCTACAAAAACTTTGCCCACTTCTTGACCACTTTTAATGGGTGCAGGTATCATATCTTTATATTCAATACGCACCTTAATTTGGTCATGCAATTTGCGGTTGTAAGTTATGGTAACATCGTTTGCAACTGTAATAGGCACTTTTTTATCTTTTCCATAGAGAACATTTACTTCCTCAACTACACTGTCTTTAGCAAATATTTTCTTAGTATTAAAATGATTTAAGGAGTATTGTATCAGCCTTTTTGCTTCTTCTATTCGCTCTTTCTCAGTGTTTAAACCATTGACAACAGCAAAAATTCTCCTATCGTTTCGTTTTGCAGATGCTACAATGCCATAACCACCAGCATTTGTATAACCGGTCTTTAAGCCGTCAACCCCAATGTCGTGAAAAAGTAGAAGATTTTTATTCTTTTGTGCGATTTCGTTATATGTCAGATATTGTTCAGAAAATAAATCGTAATATTCAGGAAAATCAGTGAAAATCCTTTTTGCCAGCATTACCAAGTCTTTTGCACTCATAAAATGATCTCCATCTGGCCACCCGCTTGAGTTGACAAAATGACTGTCATTCAGGTTCAAATTTTGTGCAACCTCATTCATTTCAGCCACAAAATTCTCTTCTGATCCTGCAATACCTTCGGCTAGTGTTATGCAGGCATCATTACCCGAGACTATTGTAATTCCTTCGAGTAATTCCCTCACCTTAACGGATTGACCTTCTTTCAAAAACATAGAAGAGCCTTTTCTTTCCCACGCTTTTCTGCTTACTCGAAATTTATCCTCCATATTTATTATTCCAGCTTTTAGATAATCGAAGGCTATATATAAAGTCATTAACTTGCTCATTGAAGATGGGGCCATTTTTTCATCGGAATTATGGTCAAAAATGAACGAGTCTGAAGCTAAATCTAAGACTACTGCTTGCTTTGCTTTGGTTCTAAACTGGTATGAGTATGAAGAAAAAGGAAGTATAAAAACTAATAGCAAAATTACCAATCTGCTTAACATATCTATAATTTTAAATTTACAGTGCACTAATTAATAGTATGATTTTACAGGGGCATTTCAATAGATCTCTTGCATAAAAATTCCTTGACAAACTCCGCCAGCCCCTTTATTGTAGTATTAAGGGTATTTATGACTCAAAACTTGTTTTTGACCTGCAGGCTCAATGACAAAATTCAGTAAAAAACTCAGAGTATTTATTGGCGGATTACATAAAATTATAGCGGCTGCATGTCTTTTTTATTTTTTCTACATTCAGCCAAATCGCGCTTAAACTAAGCGTCAGCACATTATTACAGCGCCACTTACAGTAATATAGAGTCAAAACTCGCACCACGGGGCTTCTTTTGCCTTTTTTTTCGTTTGGTAAATTTCTTAATGTTTGTAGCTAAACGACAACCGTCATCTCGCTACGTGTTAGCGGCTAAGAGATACCGCGAATGAACCGCGGTATGACGAGGGAGAACAGTCAATGGCGTCAACTTAAGGGATGTTAAGGAGTAAAATACTACAAGAAACAGCACTTTTGTTTCTATTTTATTTCAACAAAAAAGTTTAAAATGTGTCCTTTTTAGAGGATGCATGCAGAAAGGAAAAAATCTTATCTTACAAATTAAAAATATAATATACTCGAAAACTTTTCAGAAACTCCACTGTATTGGAAAAAATAGTTTCACACGAACAAGAAAACTTCCTTTTACGACAGTATTTTCTATGATTTTAAAGTTAATTAAGAAAAGTTTAGGAATAGAATGTGAGCTTATGGATCCATTGACTTGTAAAGTTCCACCCTCAAAGCAAGCTTTTTCTAAAGCAAGATATAAGATTTGTCATACAGGTTTTAAAGAATTATTAGAGCTAAGCATCCAAACAGCCTATCAAGATGAGCCTGAGTATGGAACTTGGAGAGGCTATAGGCTTATTGCAGCAGATGGTTCTGGTATTCGATTACCGAGCTCTGAAGAAATTGTATCCGAGTTTGGCCGTTTTAAACCAAATGGAACAACAGGTATAATGCCACCATTAGCAAGGGTTTCTTTGTTTGTTGATTTATGTACTTCGCTGATTTGCAGTGCTCGCCTTGCGGCTTGGAATGTGGGTGAGCAAACATTAGCAGAAGAACAATTACCTGAAGTCGTTACTCAAATGCGTTCATTAAATCAAGATAGATTATTATTTATCTACGACCGTGGCTATCCTTCACTAAAATTCATTCAGCAGCATTATGAATTGAAAGTAGACTTTATTTTTCGCTTGCAAAAAAGAAATTATAGCAAGCTATGGAAACGAATTTCATCTGATGAATTAGATTTTGATTTTATACTAGAAAATAAAAAGCTAGAAAATAAAATGAAAGGACAAAAAGTCAGGGTTATAGTACTTACATTAGCCAATGGAGAAACAGAAGTGCTGATTACCTCACTTTTTGACCGAGACTTTGGAAGATATCAGCAAAGCTTATGTATTAAGGTGGCACATAGAGGAAACGACTCAAAATAGGTGCAGAATTAGAGAATTTTTCTGGAGTAAATTTAGAGGCTGTATTACAAGAATTTTGGGCGAACTTAGTTATGTGCAATATATTGTCGCTTCATATGTGTGATGCACAAGGGCCTTGGAACCCAGATCAAATCGCTGAATATCGTTTAAATTTTTCAGTTTTATTTGGTGTAATGAGACAGAAACTCTATCAAGTGCTGGTCGGAAATTGTTCGCCAAAAGATTTTCAAGCTCTTTTTGATAGAGCAAGTATACGTGCTAAAGTTAAGATCCGACCAGGAAGATTGTATAGCCGCAATAAAGTAGATAAGCCTAAACGCCATCATGTCTTTAGGAGAGTTTGCTGATGGAGGCTCTTAAGTTGACGCCATTGGGAGAACAGTTGCCACTTGTTAGCGCCGCGGTGGTATGATAATAAGCTCGTCATCCCGCAGCGGGATCTCTTGTTAGCGCCGCGGCGGTATGACGGTTCACGGTGGTATGACGGTTAAGCAATTCGTCATCCCGCTGCTTGTTAGCGGGATCTGTTGAGATACCGCGGCGGTATGACGTAGAGCTCGCGTTAGCTACTTTCATGACACTATTTGCTGTCTTTAAAAATGAATGTTCTTACAATTGTACGTCATGCGCTTTATTAAATATTTTACTTAAAAATCTAATTTCTTATTATACAAGAGATAAGCAATTCATTAATGATGAAAAATTACAAAAAGGGGCATAGAAAGCGCCTAAGAGAGAAAATTATTTTAGATAATGGACAATCATTACTTGATTATGAAGTTTTAGAGCACATTTTATATTCAGCATACAGTAGAATTGATGTGAAACCGATAGCAAAGAGTTTGATAGAAAATTTTGGCAGTTTGAATAAAGTTTTTAATGCTGACCTGGAAGCGCTGCAAAACGTTGATGGTGTCAGCAATACAGCAATATCTGCCATCTTTTGTGTGAAACAAGCCTTTGTTCGTTCTGCAAGAGAAGAAATAAAAGACCTGCCTATAATCGATAACTGGGAAAAATTGCTTGATTATTTAAGAATAAGTATAGGAAGCCTCAATAAGGAAAATTTTCGCGTCATCTACATGAATAAAAAGTATCGTCTAATAGCGGAAGACCTGCAAAATATTGGTACAGTAGATCAAACTCCTCTTTATGTCAGAGAGATCATCAAGCGCGCACTTTTGATTGGTTCAACATCCATTGTAATATCTCACAATCATCCAAGCGGAGATACACAACCTTCAAATAGCGATATATCTCTCACTAGGCAACTAGCAGAAGCTTGCCAAAGTATAGGAATAGAATTAATAGACCACATTATTATTACATTCAGTAGCTATTTTAGTTTCAAGGAAAATAGGTTGTTGTGAAAGCCTTTATAACTACAGTAACTTAGATTTACCGACAATCGTCATTCCGCTACGTGTTAGCGGCTAAGAGATACCGTGACGGGATGACAGTTCGCGGCGGCATGACGATAAGCTTGTCATCCCGCTACTTGTTAGCGTGGTCTGCTGAGATACCGCGAATGAATCGCGGTATGACGGTTAAGTAAGGGATCTATGCTAAGAGATACTGCGGCGGCATGACGATAAGCTCGTCATCCCGCTACGTGTTAGCGGGATCTATCTGCGGCGGGATGACGGTAAGTTTTATTGTGGCACGATGGTGTAGTATAATGTTGGTAAATCTAAGTTACTTTAGCTATAAACGATTAAGATGAAGTTATCATATATCTATATACTTACAAATAAAGCTAATAGCACATTATATATTGGTGTAACTGCAAATTTGATCAAGAGGATTTGGGAACACAAAAACAAAATTGTTTCAGGTTTCACATCAAGATATAATGTAAATAAACTTGTATATTTTGAAGAGTTTGAAGATATAAGTTTAGATATTGCAAGAGAAAGGTGCCTGAAAGAATGGCCAAGGCAATGGAAGATTAATTTGATCAATCAAAAGAATCCTAGCTGGGTTGACTTATATTACTTAGCTTTAAGATAGCTATGCTGAGATCCCGCTGCGGGATGACGAAAAAGGAGCAGCAGGATAACGGTTGAGTAATTCGTCATTCCGCTACGTGTTAGTGGCTGAGATACCGCGGCGGTATGACGGTCTGCGGCGGTATGACGGTTAAGCAATTCGTCATCCCGCTACTTGTTAGCGGGATCTATGTATGACGTAGGACTGCTGTCATTCCGCTACGTGTTAGTGGCTGAGATACCGTGACGGGATGACGTAGGGGTTGCCGAGAACTTGTCATTCCAGTGCTTGACACTGGAATCTAGTTTCCTTTACAAATTCACCAAAAGTGCTTCATTCTATAACGCAAAACCCATACTCACCAAACTCAATGTATTACTTGCAATTAAGTTTTCTGGATCCCAGTGCCACGCACTGGGATGACAAGAAAGAGGGCACTGGAATAATAGGAGAAGAAGGCACTGGAATGACGAATTTGTCGTTTCTTAAATTGGTTGCTAAACCAGAATTACTTTAGCTATAGATTCTTTTACCGCACTCTTGCAATCAAGTTTCGTTAAAAGTCAGATTGAATGGTTAAATCTTCCACCCAAATAACCACACACTCTACTTGCTTGTTTGGATATATTTCTTGTACTAAGGTTTTATAGGTCAGCATTTGCTTTTTTATTTCATTTAATAAGGAAACAGAAACGTTACGGTGTGATTTGTAGTCAATTATGATTGCTTTATCTTGCGTTATGCATAGCCTATCTAGTCGTACTAATACTGGTTCGCCATCGATTATTCCACTCAGTGTAATCTCTGATTTGCCTCCTAAGTCAAACAAATAGCCATATTTTTCATTAAAGGCCAATATTTTACTGTAAATTTCATCCTTATCTTCACTGGTGTTTATATTGTCAAGATATTTTCTGACCCAATTTTTTCTCCTTTCTTTTTCTATCTTGGGCATATATTGTAATATGCTGTGGATTATTAAGCCTCTTGTATAACCATCTGTCATCCAAGTAGCTGATGCTGATTTTCCTTCTTTTTTACTGGATCCCAGTGTCAAGCACTGGGATGACAGGGGAGGACGCTGGGATGACAAGGAAGGATGTTGGAATGACGAAAGAGAGTGCTGGAATGAAACCGGAGAGCGAGTAGCTGATGCTGGTTCTCCTTCTTTTTTACTGGATTCCAGTGTCAAGCACTGGAACGACATTGATAGGTTTGGCGGAAGCGAAATCACTGGAACGTCAAAATAATCACGTTTTTTATAAATGTAAGGGTAGTTTGCGTTCACACATAGTACTTCAACTTTTTCTTTAAATATTGGCTGTAAGTATGTTTGTTTCTTTTCATATGGTTCTCCATACTGAGTGATTAGATCATACCAAGAGCCCTTTTGCACTGGCTCTTTACTTAAGATGTATAACTCATCTTCAGCACGTGTGAGTGCTACGTATAATAAACGCAAATATTCATTATAATCCTCCAGTTTTTTCTCTCTTTTTACTTGATCGCAATAAGCGTTGTTGTTTTTTCCACACCAAAATGGCACTTCTGTTCCATCAAAGATAATGCTTTCACTGTTTCTTGGCACTGTGTTTGTATCAACCAAAAATACTATGGGAGCTTGCAGACCTTTTGATTTGTGAATTGTCATTATTCGCACAGCATTGCGTTCTGATTGCATATCATTCTTAATCTCCGGATTATTCTCCTTGATCCATTGAACAAATGCTTGAAGAGATGGATTTTCAAATTGCAACACAAGGTTCATAAATTCGTCTAGAACCTCGAAGCACTCAAGACCTAGCCTTGCAGCAAATTTCTTCTTACCTGTACGCAATATATGTGTAAATAGTGTAAGAGGAGATTCTATGCGAGATAAGTTAATGAGATAGTTTAATTCACTATAGATAACCTTATGATAATCTTGAAGTTTTTCCCATAACAACTGTTCTTTGCGGTCGTATGCAATATTGAATAAATCATCCTCGGTAAAATTGAATAACGGTGATTTTAAAGCATTTGCAAGAGCTAGATTATTTGCCTGGAGGAGTAAAAATTCGGCCAAAGCTATTAAGTCCTGCACGGCTATATAGTCCATAATTCTAAAATAATCTCGGCCTACAACTGGCACGCTTGCTTTTTTAAGTTCGCTTATTATGTAATCAACTAACACGTTTCGTTGCCGTACCAGAATCACAATGTCCCTTGGTTCTATATGGCGATCTTTAGCAACTAAAATTCGCCCTTCATTTAACCAGTTGTGAATTTTGTGGGCTATTGCCTGAGCAAGTAATCGATCTGCTATTGTATAACCTTCCTTGCATGTCAGAGGAATTTGTAAAGCTCGCTGTTCTTTCTCTTTACACTTTGGTAACGCTGGCCAAATTTCAATATATCCTTGATCATTTTCTCTATGTGGAACATGTTTTATTTCATTATCAACAAAAGATATTTCTGCGCGGAAGTTGTTAAATATTCTATCTACAAGCATCAAAACTTCTGGAGTTGAACGAAATGACTTTTCAAGTTGGCATGATACCCAATCTCTGCCACCAGTTTTCGTATGAAAGTATTGTTGCATGTAGTTGAATAGATGGGGATTTGCTCCTTGAAATCTGTATATGGATTGTTTTACGTCACCAACTACAAATAAGGTTCGCTTTTCATCATTACCGGCAAAAAATTCATCGCAGAGATTTGTTATAATTTTCCACTGGCTGATGCTATTGTCTTGTGCCTCGTCAACAAGGATGTGATCTATTTTTTGATCCAAGTTAAACAATATCCAATCTTTGTAGTTTGGATTGCTGAGAAGATTTGTTGCTAAGCCAATTATATCATTGTAGTCAAGCAGTGCGTTTTTTGATTTTTCGCTACTGTATAGATCAACATATACTTTAAATATACCAAGTAAGCTACTGGTTCTCTTGAATATTTGATAAGAGTTCATGTCTTTTATATGAGTAAATACTACATTCTGAACGCTCTCTATTATTTGCTCTGCATCTCTAAATTTTTCCAAAGTACTTTTTGTTGCAATGGATGATATGCTCTTTTTTTCGTGCGATTCTGATTTGAGAAATACCTTGGCTAAATCTTCTATTCTGGTGTCTTTCTGTTCCATTCCGGTGTCATCCGAGTAGCTGACACTGGGATCTACTAGGCCTGGTGTCATGAAAGTAGCTGACACTGGAATCCACATATTTTCTTTCTGGATCCCAGCTGGGATGACAGTAGAATAAAGTATTTCACTATAACTCTGATCTCTTTTACTGCCTTCACTTAATATCTCGGCTAATCTTTTTATGTGCTCAGTCGTTTCACTCTGTAAGTCATGAATTTCATCTGGGGCGCTCAATTTATCTTTGATATATTTCGAATCATTTGCTGATATCGATCTTTTTATACATAAAGTATAAAGCAAATCGCGTAATTTATTTTCATCAATTTCAGTTGCAATAAGGTTGATATCATCCTGCACAGTTTCGTTATAAAGCACTTTATTGAATATGATGGAATGTAATTCTTTACATTCACTCAGCGTACAATTTGGGGCGATGCCAGCTTCTATGGGAAATCTGGAAATTAATTTGTAACAGAAAGCGTGTATGGTTTGTATGGTTAGACCAAGATTTTCCAGTTCAGAGAAAAGCCTTCTTGCTCTTGTTAAATAATCTTTATTTTCTCTGGATCCCAGTGTCACGCGTGACAAGTAGGGGTGCTGGGATCCCAGTGTTGTGCTACTTGGATGACAAAAAAGGGAACTCTGGGATGGTATCGGAAAGAAATCTAATTGTTCTAAATCTGCAACCAATACACTCTCTGAACATATTGCCCACCTACTAAGTGTACTGTGAATGCGGTTCTCCATCTCATTTGCTGCAGCATTGGTGAACGTTAAGCAGAGAATATTTCTTTTGTTTTCTAATAAAAGTCTCAATACTCTGTCTATTAAGATCTTTGTTTTGCCTGTACCAGCGGACGCATTTACCCATACAGAGAAATTAGGATTTATGGCATTTTTTCTCATCAGAAGTGCAAAAACCTTATAGACGTTGACTAAAATAGCATTATACATATAATGTAAAAATAGTCTTAGTGAAGATATATAATGAAAAGTTTTTGTGTAAAGGCGCCTGCAAAAATCAATCTTTTTTTGCATGTTGTAAATAAGAAGGAAACAGAATATCACTTGATTGAAGGTTTATTTGTCTTTGCTAATCTTTCTAATTTTTTGGAAATAAAAGTAGGTGAGAAGTATTCTAGATACGATAACTCTACAGTTGAATTTATAAACTCCGAGTCTAGAATAAATAACCAGTATAACACTGTAACGAAAGCGGTTAATCTGCTGCTTAGACATGCTCCAGTGCGTACTAAAGTTTCTATTAGAGTTGTAAAGAACATACCAATTGCTGCAGGACTCGGTAGCGGATCCTCAGATGCTGGAGCTGTGGTACGTACGCTAGGGAAGCTGTGGAAGATTGATAGGACGATTTTAAATGAAATAGCCTTAAACGTTGGTGCTGATGTTCCCGCAAGTGTAGATAGCAAGCCTGTTTTTGTTAGAGGTATTGGCGAAGAATTGTGCTATGTCCAAAAATTTTCCTTACCTACGAATGTGGTGCTTGTGAAACCGAAAAAAAGATTTTTGAGTACATCAGAGGTATTTTCCAAGCATGAAGGAGAATTTTCTGAGCCAATTAAATGGAGCAATGACGCTGAAAAGGATTTGTTGAAGCTTCTTAAAGAGACAAGAAACGATCTTCAAGAAATAGCAATAAGCCTTGTACCTGAAATTAAGGATGTGATGTCAACACTTGAGTCACAAGAAGGCTCTATACTTTCCCGCATGTCAGGCAGTGGTGTAGCATGCTTTGGAATATTCGATAGTGAGGAAAATGCGAAAGCTGCGACAGTGAATATCAAAGAGAAACAACCAGGATGGTGGGTATGCAACACTCAATTAATAGTTTAACTTTATGCCCTTAATTTCCGAGAATAAAAATCTTATAAATGGTTACAGGAAAGGAAAATTTTTGGTGAATAATAGAGAATATTGCGGCTCAATTATAGTTTTTCCTGAAGAGGTGATTAAATTGAAAGAAAGTGATATAAATAGCAAGGAACATTTTAAATCTTTTTTGACAGAGGAAATAGAAATTTTGATAATAGGTACTGGTAAAACACGCAATATACTAAGTTCTTCAGTGAAGTCCTATCTTATGAAACAAAAAAGTTTAAATTTTGAATTTATGACAACCGGTGCAGCATGCAGAACCCATAACGTTTTAATATCCGAAGATAGATTTGTTGTCAGTTGTCTAATAGCCATATAGCATGCTTACCCAGGACTTTTTCATCAACAGTCTAGTTGCAGTAGTCGTAATTAGCCTAGTAACAGGCGCTTTAGGATCGTTTATGATATGGCAAAGGTTATCTTATCTTGGTGATAGTTTGTCCCATTCTTCGTTGCTTGGTGTTGCACTTGCTTTAATCTTTAAGATTAGCCCATCGCTTAGCATAATGCTCATTGCAATTACATTTGCTATACTACTTTCTCTTAATTTTAACAGATTATATTCTGCTGATACGATATTGAACATTGTTACCAATGTAGTTTTATCATCGAGTTTAATACTTATGTCTTTTCTTCCATCAGGCAATAACAGTATTATTAGCTCACTGTTTGGTGATATATTAATGCTCGATCAAAGTGATATAATATTGATTTTTTTAATCTCTGTAATAGTTACTTTGACATTAATATTTAGATGGCGTTATTGGTTAATGATTTCAATTAATCAAGATTTAGCAGTAGTTGAGAAGATTAATGTCAATTTTGTTAGACTAGAATTTTTAATCACTCTTGCTATATTTATAGCAATTGCTGCCCAATTAATAGGGATATTACTCATTGCTGCATTTTTGCTAATACCAGCAGCATCTGCAAGGCTCATTTCGAAAACTCCGATGCAGATGATTATTGTTGCAACAGTTTTTTCTGTGATTTCTGGGATATCAGGTCTGATGTTATCTGCAAGTTTTGATTTGTTAACTGGTCCTGCAATTATACTTGTTGCAGCTGTATATTTAATTATCGCTTATTTTATAAGGCTAATATTAAGTAGGTTGGCTTAATTTTAGTCTCGAATGTTAATAATTTTGTAATATACTCATTATAAAATATCACTATCTTAGCACAAAATAGTTTTTGCTATACTATTATTTATATGCTAATGATAAGTTGTTAATTTTATGGAGTAAGCAATATGAGCGAAGAAGGATTTTTTTCCAAATATATATCTCAACCTGTGAAAAAATTTTATAATTATATCACAGGAAAAACAGAAGAGTCGGATAATGTGCAGAGTACGGCAGATGATGTGCACAATATTGCGCAAGAAAACTCAGAGTCTTTGGATACTCATGTACAATCAAATGAGAATGACATCATATAGGTGGCATGAGGGTTACACCATTCAAAGTTAAAAAATTCCTAGAGAAACCTGACGCTTTAAGTGGTGTGTTAATTCATGGAAGTGATAACAGTAGGGTTGGTTTTTATGTACAAGAAATAATTGCCAGTTTGGGTGAGTATTCAGTTCAGGTGATGGATTTTGCAATAGTAAATAAGTCACCCGGTTTACTGTTTTCTGAATTAGCAAACGTTTCGATGTTTACCAGCAAAAAATTAATTAAGCTGATAAATGTGAGTGGAGGTATATCCAAAGAGTTAAAAAACGTATTGGATTATAACGCAAGTGGTCACTATGTAATGATGGTAGCAAGTGATCTTCCATATAATTCTGTGACTAAAAGTTATATGGAGAGTTCAAAAATTTTTGGTGTGATTGCTTGCTATAAGGACAGCAACAGCAATCTTTATGACATTATATCAAGTTACTTAAAACAAAATGATATAAAATGCACAAATGAGATAATCTACCATTTGCAATCTTACTTTAATCATAGCAAGCTGCCTATATGCTCAGAACTTGAGAAGTTAGTTTTGTACTTAGGGGAGAGAAAAGACCTAAAACTTACTGATATAGAATTATGCTTTTCAACTTCCGGCAACGACTATGCTACACTTGATGATCTATGCTCTGCCATAGCAAGTAAAGATATGTCGCGCTTAATTAGAATTTCTGATGCATTGATATCGCAAGAAAATTTTTCACCGATAGCGCTAATTCGCATTATATCAAATTATTTCCTACGCCTTGAAAACGTTTTGCTGTCAGTGCAAGGTGGAATGAGTGAACAGGCTGCGATTGATCAGCTAAGCCCTCCATTGTTTTTTAAACAATTGCAGAGCTTTAAATCTCATTTGAAAAGTTTGCAACTTTCAGAACTTAAAAAGATTTTGGAAGAATTGATAAGTTTAGAAGTTACCTGTAAAAAAACTGATTTAGATCATAAAATGATTTTTCAGCAGGTGATTTGTCATATTACAAATAAAATTACTTGCTATAGCTAACAAAGATAAGGTGTAACCAGACTGCATTCTGTGATTTTTAGCAAAGCACGATCTTTCATTTGAGCTTTCTTCAATTTAAAGTAAATACAGAAAATTGCTACCTATAGCTAAACTGACTTACGACAATTTGAAAAACCGTCATTCCGCTACGTGTTAGCGCCACGGCTGCATAGCTATCTTCAAAAATATGGTTGAATAATTGTTAATAATAGTGTATAATTATTAATATTTTTAAGCATTTTTGCCATGGCTCTTTCAAAATTTCTCGATCCTCGCAATGATTTGTGTTTCAAAAAAATCTTTGGAACGGAAAAAAATAAGAATATCCTTATTCACTTTTTGAACGATATTTTAGGGTTTACTGAGATAAATGCAATACAAGAAGTTGAGTTTCTTAGCACTATTATGGATCCCGAAGTTGCCTCTGATAAACAAAGTATTGTTGATGTTCTCTGCAAGGATTCTCACGGAAATAGATATATAGCAGAAATGCAGCTCGCTAGAGACAAGGGCTTCGAAAAACGCGCTCAATTATATGCCGCTAAAGCCTATTCAAGACAATTAGATAAATCTGGCAACTACATTGATTTAAAGAAAGTCTTCTTTATTGCTATATCAAATTGTAACTTACTTCCTGAAGAAGTTGATTATATTTCTACTCACAATATACGTGATATAAAAACTAACGGCCATTACTTAAAAGATTTTCAGTTTGTCTTTATTGAGTTGCCTAAATTCGCAAAAAATAAAGTAGAGCAGTTAGAAAGTATAGTAGAAAGGTGGTGTTTCTTTTTTAAATACGCAGAAGAAACAACAGAAGAGGACTTAAAAGAGATAGCAGAAAAAGCGCCAATAATAAAGCTAGCATATGATGAATTAGACAAGTTTCGTTGGAACGAAAAAGATTTAGTAGCCTATGAAGAAAGGATAATGGATCTACGCAAAGAAGAAGCTATTCTTGAATACAGACTTGATCTTGCTGAAGAGAAAGGTATACAAAAAGGTATAGAGAAAGGAAAAATTGAAGGGAAAATTGAAGGGAAGATTGAAGGGAAAATTGAAGGGAAGATTGAAGGGAAAATTGAAGTCGCAAAAGCAATGCTTGCTAATAATGTTGATGTCAACACTATTGTCAAGTTTACAGGCCTTTCTATTAGTGAGATCGAAGAATTAAGCGGAAATCTGTGAAAGGTTACACTTGGAAAACCTTTGTGGCATAATTTAAGTTGGCAGCGTAGTCTACGATTACCGCATAATTTACTATATAGATATTCCAGAACATACAGACTTCAATTGAACACAGAAAAGATTCTTATCAAAGTTAATTACCCTTATTGTCAATAACTATTAGCTACAGACCAGTTCTTGTTAAGTTACAGTAAAGAAATGAGTCATATATAGCTAAACTGACTTACGACAATTTGAAAAATAGTCATTCCGCTACGTGTTAGCGGCTAAGAGATACCGCGGCGGTATGACGGTTCGCGGCGGCATCCTCGTCATTCCACTACTAGTTAGCATCGCAGCGGTATGACGTGTTAGCTATAGAATATAGATCAGAAGTGACAAAGCCTAAAAAAAGGCCTAATATAACACAAAAAGCTTTATGAAAATCAGAGTTGGAGTAATAGGCTGTTTAGGCAGAATGGGCAAAAAAATACTCAATGAATTAATTACAAATGCAGAAGTGGAAATAGCAGGTGCTGTTGCCCGTCCAGGCGGTAAGTACATAGGCTTAGATATTGGACCAATTATAGCCAATCTAGGAATTAAGGTTACAAGTTCTATCAGCGATGTATTTGAGTCATCTGACGTTGTAATAGATTTTACAACTAAAGAATGTATGTTAGACTGCCTTAAAGCAGCTGTAAAATTTAAAACACCGCTGGTTAGTGGCACAACTGGAATAGAAGGTGTCGATTTAAAAGAGTATGCTGCTGAAGTTCCAATATTATGGTCAGCAAATATGAGTGTTGGGGTTAATGTGTTGCTGAAATTGGTAAAAAAAGCTGCTGAGCTTTTAGGTAATGAATATGACGTTGAGATTTGGGAAATGCATCATAACTTAAAAAAGGATTCACCATCTGGGACAGCTATAGAACTTGGCAAAACAATTGCTAACGCTTCAAAAGTGGATTTTCAGTCTAATCAATATTTACATAGTGGTTTAAACATAAGAAAAAAGGGGGGAATAGGTTTTGCAGTATCTCGTGGAGGTGGAGTAATAGGAGATCACAGCGTGATGTTTGTTAATTCTGATGAACGGATAGAACTAAACCACAAAGCAATTGATCGCACAACATTTGCTAGAGGAGCTGTTCAAGCAGCAGTATGGCTATATGAAAATAAAAGAGAAATTCCGGGGCTCTATTCAATGCAGAATGTGATATGAGCAATACACGTGCTTCTGTTAAATATTTAAATCTCTGGTATGGCTCTAAGCAAGTTTTATTCGATATAAATTTGAATATTTATAAAAGAAAAGTTACTACTTTTATCGGACCATCCGGGTGCGGTAAATCAACATTTTTGCGTTGTTTTAATCGTATGAATGACTATGTACCTGGATGCAAAACTGTTGGTGAATTAGATATCGATGGGCTGGGTGATATATATTCACGCGATATGGATGTTGTGCTACTCAGAGCAAAAGTTGGCGTGGTATTTCAAAAGCCAAATCCTTTTCCAAAATCAATATATGACAATGTTGCTTATGGGCCAAAACTGCATGGTATGGTGAAGGATAAGCAAAAATTGAATGAGATGGTGGAAAATAGTTTAACTAAAGTTGGCTTATGGGAAGAATTAAAAGACAGATTGCAAGATAGTGCACTCGATTTATCCGGTGGCCAACAACAGAGGCTATGCATCGCTCGCGCAATTGCAGTGAAGCCAACTATTTTATTAATGGATGAACCGTGCTCCGCTCTTGATCCAATGGCAACCAATGCAATCGAAAATCTTATACAAGAGCTGAAATTAAGGTTTACTATAATTATGGTAACTCATTCAATGAAGCAAGCTAAAAAGTTATCTGATAGTGTAATTTTCTTTCATAATGGCAGAATTGTTGAGTCTGGAAGCACTCAGGAAATATTCGAAGATGCTCAATCTCCCTTAACAAAGGAGTATATCCTGGATCATTAAATTTTTGTCATCAAAGTAGCTTGACTAGCTTTGTTTATCTGTTTTAACGCTCCACTAAACGGATACCCAATTGTTCAACACTGTCTATTTCAATTTGTAAAGTGTCCTTTATAAACTTATCAGCCTGGTCTGTACTCATAAAAACTGTATGTTTATTGGGCATTAATTTTTCTATAGTGGCTCTATCTTTTTCGTCATATGTATATTTAAGAAGCTCATCAATTTCTTTGTCCTTCAGATGAGATGTGCAATTATAGCTATGCTTTTTGAGATCCAGAAATTTAGCAAAGCTATTACAATCGTTCTCATGGTGAAAGGTTACATTTATACCTACTATTTCGTCCGTTTCTTGCAACTTTCCATCTTTAGCTATCTGTGCCTTAGCAAGCGCAACTGTAGGTTTATGGCCATAATTTGCTCCAATAGTCCTTCTTATTGAGTGTTCTATTGCCATTTTTTGCACTTTGGGATTTTCATCGAACTCTTTCAAAAAATTAAGGTGTAAGTTAATATATCTAGAGTATTTCAACCTGTGTTTTTTATGTATAGTTGGTTTGCAGGGCAGTTCATTTGTAGGTGATTTATAGCTTGCAAGAAGCAACTTTTGTTCATACTGTTCATTGCATTCTTTTACCCCTTTAAAATGTCTTTCATATTTAGTCAATCCATCTTTTCCTTTTTTCTCCATCCTTTGCAAAAATTTCTCTACTGGCTCTTGTTTGGCTAGATTAATTTTGCGTATAAACGGAATTTGTTTTTGCAAGCTAACCCAATATGGTAAGCAGACAACTTTTGCATCTTTCGAAAATAGACCTTCTAACTTTTTCACTGCATTGTATAAATTTGCTGATTCTGGTTTATAATGCCCACTATTATTGTCTATATAAGTTATTTTACCATTTACCACTTTTATTAAACCAGAACATAAAACTGGCCTACCACCTGCAAGAGTTGAATGACGATAAGCCCATTCGCTTTTATTAACATTAATATGTTCATGAGTGACTAGCTTTCCATCAAGCGTGATCACATAAGCTACACAACCTTTTTCTCCCTTACTAATTTTATCAGTTGTATCATATAATTTGCCTTTAAAGCCTTTTAACTTATTACCTTCTATTTCTGGCATTAAGTCTATGTATAATTTTCCTTTATAAGTAATTTTAGTATGTTCTATTTGATCATCTGGAGTAAAATACTTAACCTTTGTATTAATTCCAGGGATCTTTCTTTCTTTAACTCCAACTTCTGGAAATAAATTATAGCGTAGAAAAAAATATTTAAATTTACTTTCTATCCAGTGTAAAATTCTGTTTATAATATCGAAAACTTTTTTGTTACCTAAATCAATAGAGAGTTGCTGTTCTTTTGGTACTGTTTTATGATTGGACTTCGTACCAGATTTGCCAAATTCTTTGGCAGCATATTTAAACTTTTCTAGTAAATATTCCTTACGCTCTTTTGATACTAACATTTTTACCTCACCAACTATTATTTTATTTTATATTATTTTAGATAAAAAGTCAAATTTTTCCTTAATATGTTAATAAAAGAAAAAGCGGCAGCAAGCAGATAAGCTATATATAAATATTAAAAAAACGTGAATCTTGCTTGTGTTAATCACAAATGCTAAAGCTAGATCTAAAACGCCTATGGTCTGGCTCTTGAATGGTTATGTAAGAAGTCTAATCTACTTTCAATTCCCCAGTATGTAAATTGCGTGGTAAAGATTCTAATTCCTTTGCAGTACTTAAACTTTTATTTTTTGCATGTATACCAAGCTTATTGAATTCTCGGGCAGCAGGAAACACCCTTGCTTCAAGCGAACCAGCAGTTTTATTATAATGATCAACAGCGCTTTTTAAGCTCCTGCGCAAATTATCAAAGTTTTCACCCATTGTGCAAATGCGCTCATATAAAATATGACCTAGTTCACTGATTTTCTTTGCATTTTCAGCTATCATCTCTTGCTTCCACCCATACGCTATTGCTCTCAGCAACGCAATTAGAGTGATCGGTGTTGCAATGATCACTTTTTTTTCCACTCCAATCTCTATCAAAGCAGGCTCATATTCCAGTGCTGCACTAAAAACCCCCTCCCCTGTTAAGAAAAGCACCACAAGTTCTGGCGTATTTTCAAATTGATTCCAATACTCTTTTTTACCCAAGTCATTTATGTGTTTTTTTATTGCCAGGGAATGATTCTTTAATTTCTCCTTTTGTATTTGCAAATCATTTTGTGATATAGCATCCATATAGGAATCCAGTGGCACTTTAGCATCTATTATTATTTGCTTTCCAGATGGCATTTTAATTATTAAATCAGGACGCAATAAATTATCCTCATTTTTATCAATCACTGAGGCTTGAGTAAAAAAATCGCAATATTCAATCATTCCCGCCATTTCTACCACTCTCTTTAACTGCATTTCACCCCATTTTCCTCTAATGTGGGGCTTTCTCAAGGCATTAGCAAGGCTGGAAGTTTGGTTCATCAACGCTCCAATTTGCTCCTTTAAACCTTCATAGGCCCCTACCCTCTCTTTTTCTAGCTCACGTATTTCATTATCGAATTTTTCTAATTTTTCTTTTATTGGAGTTACAACTTCGTTAATCGTTGCTTGTCTTTTTTTAAAATCGCTTTCCGTTTCTTTTAATTTACTATCGATTACTTCCTTCGCTAAGTTCAGAAAATTATTGTTATTTGTCTGCAAAGCATCAAGAGAGAGCGCTTTAAAAGTGTTTGTTAATCTCTCCTCTGCTTTTGTTAGTAACTCTATTTCCTTTTTCTTTTCCTCACGTTCTTTTTGCAGAGTTACTTCAAGTTCTGCTCTTTTGACCCTTAAATCAACTATTTCTTCATTCTTCGTAAGCAAACTTTGTTTTGTCTCTTGAAGTTCTTGCTCTAATTTACATAAATTACCCTCAAGGTTTGCTTTCTTTTCGCTCAGTTTTTTTACGATAATGTAGAAAAATAGTAATAGAGAGACAACCAGAGCTATAGAATTGAAAAGCATCAGAATAAAAGAACTGTGTTTACAATTCTATATGATTTTTGTATGTATAAGAAAGAAAAAAAGAGCACCTAAAAAAGTGCTCTTTTTTTGGAAGTTTGTTTATCTTGTTTTATCATTACCAGCAGCTTGCACGTCAGACGCACTTAATGATGTTGCAGGCTTTTTTCCTTCTACACCGTCAATTTTTGATTGCTCATCTGATTTTTTACCAAAATTAGATAATAATCCATCAATATCGTCTCCACGTCCACTTGTTTTTGGTGATCCTGAATTATCTTCCTTATTTTCTTCTGGAAATTCACCGAATCCAATCTCTACGAAACTCGAGCTACCAGAGTTTGATGTGCTATTATTTACAGACGCTCCAGGTTGAGAATTAACTTCATCATCTAGAGTTTTTGGTGTTGTAGTACCTTTTGATTGTGTTTGAGCAGGTTCCTGTCTCTCATTGCCTGAAGACTTCTCTTGCTGTGATCTATTTTGTTGAGTAGCATTTGCTTTACCACCAAACAACCACTTCCAACCTGATGAAATTTTTCTTGCAATCCATGAAATTCCTGTGTGATCAGCAATCCACTTAAAAAACTTTTTTATTTTTTCCCACATATTTTACCCCTATAATTAATAATAAATTAACTCGATTATTACATATAAAGTCTAACCTGTCAACTGTGGAGAGAAAACATATGGTATAAAAAGAAGTAAAATGGTTCTATAGCTAAACTGCCTTACGGCAATTTGAAAAACCGTCATTCCGCTACTAGTTAGCGGAATCTATCCGCGGCGGTATGACGTGTTGCTTTGGTCAGCTATAAAGATGATGCTGTGGAAGTTTTTAGTACTTGCTCGCAACTTTCAACAATTTAATAGCACTGGTGTTTACAACCTCTCCGCCGACACGCTTAGTGACAAAGAACCTCACATAAGGTTTATTCGTATAAGGGTCTCGTAATATTCTCATTCCTCTGTTATCTACAATCTTATAAGCTTGTTTGAAATCTGCCATCGCAATTACCGGTAGCTGATTGTTTGGCACCGGTGGCATATCGGCAGATTGATATACTGGTATTCCCATTAAGGTATCTGGAGCTTCAAGCGACAAACTTGGTTGCCAGAGATATTGACCTGTTTGAGCTTTTAGCAGCCTAATGTCCTTCAATGTACTCCTGTTCATCAAAAATGACGCATTTCTAGAGTAATACTCATTTAGAGAATAGTACAATATCATTATTGAATCGCTATCTAATTTTTCAGTTTTAACTTGCTCTATTTTATTATAACTGTTTCCATTTTCATAAGTTAAAATCCCTTTAGGTTGAAAAGTGCCCTCACCTTTAATGAAGGCTTCGCTTTCTTCCTTACTAAAAGTCTCGGCAATCTTTTCTACCAGCCAACTCTCAACATCAACAAACGCATCATCGAGTAACTTTTGTGATATCTGTGGTTGAGCATATAACTCGTAAGTCGTGATAGAAATCTTTTGGATTTTAGGCGTGTCCGTATCTTTTGCAAAATCATACTTAGATTTATTGCCACCGTTCTCATCATCTACTGTTTCACTGCTCCAACCTGCACCGGCACGATCAAAATCTTCTATAATGTAATCCAATGTTTCAGTAGAGATTCTTTGATTGGAGCATATTTGTCGCATTGGGGACGAATCAGTTACGCGCTTATTTATGCGTTTTACAATATGCGGAGTAACTAGATACCCTCCAATATCATTATCATCTCCACTGAGGGTTTTGTGTGATAAACCGCTTTCCATTCCCTTGCGGATATAATCAGAAAAATATTTATCACTTGTGCTAAAATCTGTATTTACTTCTGGACGTTGAGCTGCAGTTTCGATCAAGTCTAAACGCTCTTTGCAACTATCAATGGCATTATTTACCTTGCATAGCTGCTCAATCGTTGCAGAATCAGCACGCCCTTTGCTCTCAATTTCTTTTAATTTGCGATCATTTATTAATTTAAATTGCTCCCATGATGAAGCGAGTTCATTAATACGGTGAGCGATATCGGTAAGTGACATAATAGCCTCCTTTGAAAATGAAATAAAAATGGAAATAAGGTAATAGGAATGGCATCCATAGATGTTTCCCACAGTTGTACGAATATTGCAATATGTTACATAGTAAACGATGTCATTCCAGTGCTCCCTTTCTTGTCATCCCAGTGCTTGACACTGGGATCTAGGAAAATTGATTGTAAACGAGCAAACATTTTCGGTAAAATTACCAAAAAGCTGGATCCCAGTGTCAAGCACTGGGATGACAAGAAGAGGGTACTTGGACAAGAAGCATTGCCCTCCTGGTAGGCCCAAATTACAATGTTCGTACAGCTATGGATGTTTCCCACAGTATTGCAATTTGAGAGCAACCTCTACCAGTAGGCAGCGCGTGACGCTGGAACCTAGGAATTTTGCTTATAACTGAGCTGATGAGCTAAGGCGGTTGTCTTACGCTAAAACAAATGTTTTTAATTAAGTTGCATAGAAGCTGGATCCAAGTAGTCAGGGCACTGGGATGACAGCTACCCTGACAACCTTCATCCCGCAGCGGGATCTCTTGTTAGCGGATGAGATACCGCGAATGAATCGCGGTATGACGGTTAAGTAGGGTGTCATTCCAGTCTGGAATCTAGTCTTTATTATGCAGCCACTTATTTAAAGTTAAGTTTTCTGAATCCAAGTAGTCTGGGCACTGCCCACTGGTGGCTCAAACTACAATGTTCGTACAGTTATGTACTTGACACTGAAATGGCATCATTTTTTATCTGTTGAAAATGTAAACCGGAAAATAGCGTGGCACTTTGTACCACGCTTAGTACTGTAAGCTTAATTCAGTAATTAAATTAAGCGAGGCAAAATAAAAGATAATAACACTATATAACGTTCGTTTTTTTGTGTCAAGCATTTTTTTTATCTGCTTCGATTAGATAAGAGATTTTAATATTAATTCTGCACTACTTGCAGTTTTTGTAATGGGTCTGCCAATGACGATATAATCGGCTCCTGAATTTATTGCTTCTCTTGGTGTTGCTGTTCTTTTTTGGTCGTCATGACCTGGATCTATACGAATTCCTGGAGTAATAATTTTAAAGTCTTCACCGCATTCTTGGCGCACTTCTTGAGCTTCCAATGCAGAACAGACTATTCCATGGAGTCCAATCTTTTTTGCAAACTTTGCAAGCAAAATTACCTGTGATTTTACCTCTCTTGCTACTCCAAGCTCGTTTAAATCCTCATTGCTCATACTAGTTAGCACTGTCACTCCAATCAGCTTTATTTTTGTGCCTTGCACCACACTTAGCGCTTCTTCAAGCATTTTTGTTCCACCGCTGATGTGCAGAGTTAACATTTCAATGCTCAGAACTTTTATTACTTCAACTGTTTTAGCTACAGTGTTTGGAATGTCATGTAATTTCAGATCTAAAAAAATTGGTACATTGCATTTTGCAACTTCTTGCACTCCAGAGAAACCATGAGCAGCAAAAAATTCTAACCCCAGCTTTACCATGCCAACTTTATCACGCAGAATATTAGCTAGAGAAATAGCCTTATTTAAGTCTTGTGTATCCAGTGCGCATATTATTGGGTTCATTATCTTGCATGATTTATTTTATAATAAGACTAATTGTTGTATTGTCAAGTTCTTGCACTCTGATTGGATTGACTGTATTCATTACATACTTCCTTTAATAGAGATGAAGGTTTGATCGGAGTGGATGAGCGACTGTTATATCCAGAATCTTCCTCGGATCCATATTCACGATCTCCTGCATATAAAGAAACAGATGTTTCGTCTGGTAATGATGCATATTCAGAATCTTTTACAAGTTCTGGCAAGTGTTGTACGGCTGTTTCTTTTAGCTCTTCTAACAAAGATTTTATTACTTGAATCTCACCAGACACTTTTTTTAATACTACTTCTATATTATTATCTCTACTTCTTTTTATTGGTCTTTCTATCTCGCATGCTATATGTTGTATAGCCCGTTGTATAAGACTCACTACTTCCTTCAAACCTTTTTGAAGTTGTTCTATTTGAGAGGATTTTTCTGAAAGTAGATTTTTTAACCCTTTTATCTTATTATTGTAATCCTTTGTTATCTCATCTAACTCAGAAGATTGATTTTCAATTAAACCATTTGTTTTATCTAACTCTTTAAATCTCTTCATTAATTCTTGAGATAAGTTTTTATTTTTCTGATTAACTTCTTCGATTTTACGCTCTAGGTTATCTTTTTCCTCATGTAGTATATCCCTTTCTTCACAAAGTTCGTCTTCTTTTTTACGTAATATATTTTTTCTTTATAAAGTTTATTTTCTTTCTTATATAACTTCCTCATTTCTTTACGTAATTCTTCTACTTCCCCATTCAATTTTTTATTTTCTAATTCTTTGCATTGATTATTGTCTATTTTCCCTTTCAATTCTGTTATACGTTCTTCTTTTTCTTGTAACTGTTCACGTAAACGCAAGATTTTAAGATGTAATTCTTCTTCTCGTGCAACAAGCTTATCTATTTCCTCTTTTGTTTTGCCCAATTCATTGTCTATTTCAAACGTACGATTCTTTGCTGTTTCTAATCTTTTCTCTAAAGATTCTTTTTCTTTAAGAAGAGATTCTCTCTCAACTTCTGACTCATTTACTTTCTGATCCAATTTTTTTGCTCTCTTGTCTAAATTTTGCTTTTCTTGAGTTAATTCATGTTTTAATTTTTCCACTTCTTTGTTTGCAGCTTCTTTTTCCAGAGTTATTTTATTTTCTAACTCTTGCTCTTTCTGAGCGAATTTAATTCTCTCAACCTTTATTTTTTTATTATTACTAATTATTTTATACGAAAGTGCAAGCACCAAAACAGATAATGCAGCTAAAGCAAGAATTAGAGGAAGAGGCACATTAGAAGTTACAGTAAGCGCTAAAGATGTAAGTAACGTAAGAGTAGCTAAGGAATTAGCTACAAAATAAAATGTGTTAGCTTTGTTAAACAAATTGCTCATTACTCCCCTCCCCCCCACGTTCAGCAGTCTTGTATATATTTATTAAAATTCTCTTATCTGTGGAGGGATTATAGTGCTGCACCTACAACAAACTTCCCATTTTCAGTCTGCTAGCTAAAAATGGCTAAGGTCTTATGTATCGAGTGTACAACTGTACTCAAAATGTGCGTTAGCTACTGGTCGAGGTAAAGCATCCACTGGAATATCCAGAATCACATGAAGCGTCACTCAGCTTTGTATATGGCGATCTTGTTGGAGTGGATATATAAGGTGGTTCTGGTTTCGAGAATTGTTCATTAGCAAACGTATTTTCACCTGTTCCTTTAAATTCTGATGAATGTTCACTGCTTATATCTAGTTGATTACTTATACCTAACTTTTCATATATAGGTTGCATAAATTTATCAACTGCTTCTTGTATATGGTCTGTATCTTGCACGTATTGTTGTTCTTCTAAACCAGAAAGTCCTTGCTCTACTCTTTCTTTCACTACACTGAGTACAGAGATTTCTTTGTCCTTTAAACGTTCTTCCGCTTGTTTTTTGAATTTATCCATATCTGTCTTGTGATCACCCTCATCTCTTATTGATTCATTAACAAGTTCTTCATTGTTTACTTTTAAAGATGATAATTCATTTTCCAGCTCCTTAATTTTAGATAAGTACTCTTTCCCCTTTGTACACAATTTATCAACTTCACTTTCAAGATGAATGCACCTTTGACGTTCATCACTAATTTCACCTTCTAATTTTTCCTTTTCCCTGTTTAATTGGGATAACTTCCTCTTTAATTCCTTTATGTCGTCTTCTGAATTCTCATGTTGTTTTTCCGATTTTAAAGTTTTTAATCGTTTTACTTCTTCTACTTTTTTTCTTGATATAGCTAATTGAGTCTTCAGAGAAGAAGCTTCCCTACTTTTACATTCTAATTCCAAGTTTAATTTATCTTCATATTCCGATCTTAAGCGTAACTCATCTTCATATTCTGATTTTAAGCGTAACTTATTCTCTTCACTTTCTGATTTGCATTGACACAATTCCTCCATTAAAGAATCTACTCTTTCATTCAATTTTGTATTTTCATCGCGTAACTCTTGGTATTCACGGGAAAGAATTTCCTCCCTATGCTTTAACTGACCTTTTACTTTCGCTTTTAATTCTACAACTTCTTTTTCTAAACCCTGCTTTTCTTGAGTTAATTCATTTAGTTGATTATTCAATTCTTCCACTTCTTTGCTTGCAGCTTCTTTTCCTAGAGTGATTTCGTTTTCTAACTCTTGTACCTTACTCTCTAATTGTTGTTTTACGCTTTCTAACTCTTGCTCTTTTTCAGCAAATTTATTTCTCTCAACCTCTATTTTCTTATTATTACCAATCATCTTGCATGAAAGTGCGAGTATCAAAGTAGATAGTATAGATAAACTCAAGGCAACAGGAAGAGCTACATTAAAGGCTGCAATTGGAGATAAGAATGCAACATAAGGAGCAACAGCAAGTGTCCCAGACGCAAGTAACATAAGAGCAGCAAGAACAACAACTATAAGATACGGCGCATTATTTTTATCATATAGATTTCCCACTATCGTTCCCTCATAAGTAAAGCTATCGTTATGGTAACACTTATGTTAAAGGAAATCAAACAATTTAACATATAAAATCAATATAAATCTATATTCACTATGTATTTCCCATCTTCAGTTTCAAACTCAGACTGCATCCACTCTATCGTTTCCGCATTGCATACTGCCTGCAAATCATCCTGTGCAGATTGATCCAACTTATCCTCTTGTACGCTCGCTTTTATCATCAACTTTTTTATCAGATACTTAACTGATACATTATTATCTGCTTTTATCTTTCTGATAATGTTTAATATCTGCACACAATTGTCTCCCATTTCCTCTGAATATTTATCGTAGATAAGCTCTTCTTTGCTCGGCCAATTACTTTGATTGTGTACAGAATTATAACTATACAACTGGTGGTATATCTCTTCTGTAATGTATGGCAAAAAAGGTGCAAATAACCGCAAAATAACATTTAACACATACGCCAAGCTTTGTTTTGCACTTAAACTGCTTCCGTACGCGCGTTTTTTTACTAATTCCAAGTAGTTATCACAAAAATCTTTCCAAAAAAATTCCTCTATTACGCCCAAAGCTTCGCAGTATTCAAACTGTAATAGGTTATTTGTTGCTCTTTCTATAACTTTGTATAACTTAGACAATATCCACTTATCTATTGTCTCGTGAGCAGAATTTATGCTCATTACTTGATGCTTTTCCATGAACATGGAAACAAACTTGCTAGCGTTCCAAAGTTTTGTAACTAGGCGCTTGCCAATTTTGAATATATTTTCAGAGTAGACTGTATCAACTCCCAGCCTTGAGTTTGCTGCCCAATAGCGTACTACATCAGCTCCATAAGTTTTAAGTATTATATGAGGAGTGATGATGTTACCTTTTGATTTACTCATCTTTTTTTTATCATCGGCTAAACACCAACCGCTGATCATAATGTTTTTCCAAGGTAAAGAATCTGCATGATAATGTGCTTTCAAAATCGTATAAAAAGCCCAAGTTCTTATTATCTCATGGCTCTGGCTGCGCAGATCTGCAGGAAATACTGTATTATAGCGATGATTTGGTAAGCTAAACTCACTGTTTACTGCCAGTGCACTTAGTTGAGGAGTAATTGAACTTGTAGCCCAGGTATCCATTACATCTTGATCTGGGATAACCTCTTCTTTGCTATACCCTTTTGGCAAATCTTTGAGTGGATCAATAGGTAGGTTCTTTATCTCAGCTAGAATAATTTTACCTTCTTCTCCCTTACGTTTGGAATACCATGCTGGAAATGGCACACCAAAATAGCGCTGTCTTGAGATGCACCAGTCCCAATTTAGCCCTTCTATCCACACTTCCATGCGTTTACGCATATTGCTTGGATGCCAATTGCATTCTTTTACTTTATCTAATACTTGAGCTTTTTGCTCTAAAGTCTTGATAAACCATTGATAAGTAGGCAATATCTCAAGTAGTGCACCAGATCTTTCTGCACACTTGACAGAATGAGAAATGTTAGTGCTTTCTATTAGTAACTCCTTCTCAGTTAGGATTTCGATCATCCTCTTTCTTGCTGCTGTAACCATTAGTCCATTTATTTCATTTAGTATATCGTCTGTCATCCGAGTAGCTGACACTGGGATCCATTCTTCTTTTTTCTGACCATACGCTGACATGATATCTTCCTCTGTCATCGCTGGCATTGGCTCTTTTTCCTGGATTCCAGTGTCACGCACTGGAATGACATCATAAAGGCTTATTCTCCCATCCTGATCGATGATAATTTTCATCGGTAGATTATGCTTTTGCTGCCAATATATGTCGAGTTCATCACCGAATGTACAACACATAACAAGCCCAGTGCCTTTATCTATTTTAACCTTATCATCAGCTATTATTGGAACTTTTGTCTCTGTGATCGGCACCACGGCTGTTTCGCCAATCAGATGGGTGTAGCGCGCATCCTCTGGATGACAAAAAACTGCAACGCATGCGGGAAGTAACTCGGGTCGCGTAGTTGCAATATTGATCTGCTCATTTTCTTCAGTAGAGAAAACTATCGTGTTTAAGGATGACTCAAAAACTTTATCTTCTATTTCTGCTTGCGCAATTGCGGTTTTATCAACCGGATCCCAAAGGATGGGCTGCATTTTTCTGTACGCATATCCCTTATTATATAGATCAATGAATGACATTTGTGAAAGCGTCACAGTTTCTTTGCTGATCGTGTGATATTCCAAACCCCAATCGTAACTAATGCCGACTGATTTAAATAGTTCCTTGAATTCTTGCTTTGATTTCTCAATAACTTCATGGCACATCTCTATAAATTTTTCTCTGCCAACTTCTTTTGCACGGGTTTTATAGGTCTGCTCAACCAATCTTTCAGTGGGAAGCCCGTTATCATCAAACCCAATCGGATAGAAAACATCTTTTCCCAGCATGCGCTGAAACCTTGCAATAAAGTCTGTATGGCAATAGCTGAATATATGGCCGATATGCAATTTACCCGATATTGTTGGTGGAGGTGTGTCTATAGTGAAAGTGTTATCCTTTTCACCATGCCACTTATAAACTTTACTGCCTTCCCATAATATGTTGTATTTGTCTTCAATTTCTTTAAAGCCGTATTTTTCTTTTAACATAAATATTTCTTAAGTTTTAAACTTTAAGCTAGCAACGTCATACTGCGATTCATTCGCGGTATCTCTTAGCCGCTAACAAGCAGCGGGATGACGATTGTCGGTAAACCTAAATTACTTTAGCTATAGCACAATTAAGCAAATACGGCTACGCCAAAATTTTATAAAAATAACACACTATGGAAAATATTACTCGACATTAAGTTTTAAAGGCATCACACTATCTAAACATTACTTATATTGAGGTTTGTTATGTTAGCAGAAGCAAGGGTTGTCGAAAAAGATAAAATAGAACTTTTTGTAAAGGAAAATAAAAAGATTACTTTCAAAGCCTACAAAATTTTTTGTGTGGGCTTCAATATTCAGAGTAGTAACAACAACACCAAAGAACTATTTGTTTCTGGTTCTTATAAAGAAGGTAGATACATTATAGAGCAAGTTGTAGCCAAAAAAATACCTTTTACTTCTTTTGAAGAAATGAGAAGAAATGAAAAGACAGCTTGATATTAACGAGCAACCTAGTATAGGAAACATATGTGAGTGTCCCGAAGAAGAATTTACTGATCTGCCTGAGGTGTCCAAGAAAGAAGCTGAGAAGAAAAATGGAAAGTTACAAGCTAAATTGAATACAGCAAAGAAGAAAAGACGAAACTCAGAAACTAAAATAAAAACACTAAATGCTCAAATTGAAGAACAGAAGCAGCAAGTTGAAGAGAAAGCTGAAATAAATAAACTAAATGCTCAAATTCAGCGGCTTCAAGCAACACTAAATGTTGCTGCTGCTTGGTTAAAAGCTAAAGACGAGGAAATAAATGAGCTAAATGCTCAAATTCAGTGGTTTCAAGCAACACCAAATGATGATGATGCTCAGTTACAAGCTAAAGACGAGAAAATAATAGAATTAGAAGCTAAAAACAAAACAACTGAGCAACCAAAACAAGGCAATGGAGCGAAGTATACCGCTACTGTTGGTATGGGTCTTGCTGCTGGACTGATAGCATTTACTGCACTTGAACGTACAGTTAGGTTAGAGATGTTAGTAATGATTGGTATAGCAGTAGCATCTGCACTCGTAGCTGGTGGTATTACATATGCAGCATTACCTAGTACTCAAGTAGATGGAGTGAAAGCACAAGAAGTAAATGAGAATGGGAAAAGCAAGTAACAAAGGGAAATAACAAAGAGAAGTAACAAAGACACTGGGATGACACCGTCATAAAGGAACCAGTGTCACACTATTAGGATGACACCCTAACAATCGTCATCCCGCTACTTGTTAGCGCCGCGGCGGGATGACGGTTAATTATTCTGCGCGGGATGATGCCTCACCATGTCGTTTGAGTAGCGGACACTGGAATGGCTTTGTTGCATCGCTAGCTATGATGGATTAAAGATAAAAAAGATGGAGAATATCAGTAGCTTATTATTCTGGTGTTTATAATAAGAACGGTCAGTGAATACCTAAATTTTAACAATAGACTTCTTTCAAAATTCATGTAAGGAGCTCAAAATTGTGGATAGCAGCAATCAAATTAAATCTTAAACCAAAACGTTTTCGTCGCTTTCTATATCTATCGGAAATGATTTTAAACCTTTTCAATAAGCCAATTACGTTTTCAAGTATTGCCCTGTGGCTCATAAGTGTCCTGTTCTCTTTTTTTTGTTCTTTGCTTAACGGATTCTTTTTCTTTTTCCTGTGCGATAATACAACATTTTTGTGTATCTTCTGCATTCCCCTGTAGCCAGCATCAGCTAAGATTTTAGTTTGCTGCTACTTTTGATTCTCTAAACATCCGAAAATCGTGTTTTCTGCCATTCGAGAAAGATGTGCATATGACTTTTCTTCTCTGTTACTATTTGTGTTTTTATAGTATGCCTTTTTTTCTTTCCAGAGTAGAAGGGCTTTTGCTTTTTTTTGGCCTCTCTACTGGCGTCTCAGTTCCGTCTATTACTAAAACTTCATATTCTACATCACTCTTTAATAGTTCTTTTTTTCCTGGTAATGCAAAATCTGGATATTTTATTAATGTGTCTTCTACCCATCTTATTATTTTAAAACAATTACTTTCACTCATGCCATAACTTTGTCCAATATGAAAATATGTGCGGTTATATATTCTAGTGCCATCAGTAGCCTGTCTTCTACGCAAAGTTTGCTTTTTCTTCCACTTCTAGCTTTTTTTCTTTCTCATCCATAATTTCTACCATTCGCTCAAATGTTGCTTTTTTTACCCCTGTTAAACGTCGAAACTTTTCTCCTTCTAACTTTTCTATTTCCTTATATTTCATGCTTTCAAATACTTGATCTTACACTCCTTCTTCTAATTTTGAAAGAAGTCTATTCTACCAGGAAAGAAAATATCAAGTTGAGATATAGTTAAAGCCCAATTAGGTATAGCCATAGTGGGAGTGTTAAATAAACTATTCATACCCCTCCCCTTTTGAAGGAAAAATTCTTTCAACTATAGGTGATATAATATATTCATTCACTTTTTCAGCAGCAAGTAGTGTAGCCAAGGTTGCAAACATCCCTGCAATTGGCGCTATGACTCCTATTGTTGCACCTGCTAAAGCTGCAGAGCCCAGTCCAAGCATTGCACCAGGAAAAATAGTAGTTGCGGCTGCAGCAAGGCCAACTCCAATTGCAGCGCTTGTAACGCATAAACAAGCAGATCCGAAAAGATCTTCTTTGGAGAATTCTCCTTTTTTTACACTATTGCATATAAGAAATGCAGCTAATAATATTACAGGAATGGCGGCAATAATTCCACCTATAACCAAAGGTGATAAAGCTGTAAAACTCAACCCCAAACCTGTCAATGCTCCTATTACTGATGCTATACCACACAATACTAAAACTCCTTTAGTGCCGTCATCCATACAACCTCTCTAATTAATTGATATATTACCATTTGTTCATATCTCCATCAAGCAGAAAATTTTAGTGGGGCGAGCGACCAGGATTGAACTGGCGACATTCAGTACCACAAACTGACGCTCTACCAACTGAGCTACGCCCGCCAAGATATAAAATTTCTAACATAAGAGCGCAAATAGTCAATTGATTATTTAACTCTCCTTTTGCAGAGGGTTTTAAGTTTAGCCAATAAATATTTTCATTGATACTTTTACTATTATAGTTAATTGTATTGATACTAATGAAGTAGTGGTATGTTTAAAAGTATTTTCACATTTAGTTTTTTTACAGCTATTTCAAGGATTTCAGGGTTAATAAGAGATGTATTGATTGCTACGGTTATTGGTGCAAACTCTCTTGCAGACATATTTTTTTCTTCGTTTCGCTTTGCCAATCTATTTCGCGCATTTTTTGCAGAGGGAGCATTTACTACGTCCTTTATACCGTTATATTCAACAGAATCACATGATAATAAGAAGGCATTTAATTTTGCAAGTGGTGTAATATCAATTACGTTTATTATCTTAGTAATTTTTTGCCTTATCATGCAAACTTTCTCTCCTTATATGATTCAAATTTTTGCTCCTGGATTTGACCAAAGTAAGTTTACCCTTACTGTTACTTTATCAAGAATTATGATGCCCTACATAATTTTTGTGTCAATTGCATCACTAATTGGTGGAATGCTGCAAGTAAAGCAGCATTTTGCTTCAACAGCTATTGCACCAATCGTTTTGAATCTCTGTTTAATCATCAGTTTATTTGTGCCTTATATAAAAACCTCAGCGCACAACCTTTCTATAGCTGTGCTAATCGGAGGGATTTTACAGTTACTTCTGATACTGTTTAGTGCATACAAGTTAAAGGCAGCTTTTTCTTTTAGCCTTGAATTAAGCAATGAAGTAAGGTTGTTTTTTAAGCGTGTAATACCTGCAACTATCAACAATTGTGTAATACAAATAAGTGTATGGATTGACACAATCATGGCGAGTTTTATACCAAACGCGGTGTCCTATATATATTATGCCGATAGACTAAATCAACTACCGCAGGGAATAATCGGTACTGCAATCGGTACAGTGCTTCTTCCTTTAATTTCAAAACAGGTGAATAATACTGAAAATATAGTCAAAATACAGAACAAGGCTCTCAACATAGGATTAATGTTAATTATGCCAACAACTGCTGCCTTTATCATTATTCCCGACATAATTTTACTTACGCTTTTTTCTTACGGCCGGTTTGATTATTATGCAGTGCAGCAAACTGCTCCCACGTTAATAGCATTTTCTCTTTCTTTACCTGCATTTATTATAAATAAAGTATTGCTACCCACATTTTTTGCTAAAGGCAATCTGAAAATACCAACTATGTTTTCACTAATGTGCCTTGGAATTAATGTAGTGCTAAACCTTTTGTTAATGAACAAATATCAGCATACGGGAATTGCTATTGCTACTTCTGTTTCCACTTGGATAAATTCTATTCTATTAATTAGTTATTTAACAATAAATAAAATGTATAAGGTTAGCCAAGCGTTATTGTTAAATATCATGAAAATTTTTGTAGCAACGGTAGTCATGTCAATAGCCCTTTATATTTTTAATTCTTTGTTGGCAGGATTATTTTTTGATAAAATGTTGGCTCGTATTGTTTATTTAACGACTTTAATAGCTTTGAGTGTTATTGTTTATTTTGGTACTCTTTACCTAACTTTTAGAGGAAGTTTGAATAATTTGAAATATGTATAAACTAGATCTTTTGCTAAAGGAACAGCAAATAATGTCATCCCAGTGCTTGACACTGGGATCCAGATATAAAAATATTTGCAAATTATGCAATAGACAACAGATTCTAGGAGCATACGCTGAAATAATGCCCATGATGAAAATAAGATGGATCCCAGTGTCAAGCACTGGGATGACAGGAATAGGCACTGGGATGACACCTATCTTATTGGAAATCACTCTTATACTACAACTTCTGTGCAGTAAGCACTGGAATGACATCATGATAGGTCTACTGTGAAACTTTCTATATATTCCATATTATTAATCTCTTTGGCATTAGTCCTTCTTCATGTTGCTGCAACTTTTAAGGATTGGAGTGGCTACAGGAAATATATCATAAAAGAGCTGGAGAGGACGTATGATGCTAAAGTGCATATTGGAGGGAAAGTTGAAGTTTCACTCATTACTCCAAAACTCACTATTTATAATATATATGTACAATACAACGAAAATAAAGAGCAAAAGTTATCAGATTTAATTAGTGTAAGAAAAATTGAAATAAGGCCATCGTTCCTATCATTGTTTTTATTTTCGTTGCAACCAAAATCAATCACATTGTTTGGCATGAAAAGCAATAAAGAAAATTTAATTAATATTATAAATACAAAAGCCAGTGGTAACACAGTCGATATAGTAATAAAAGACAGCCAAGTAAATTTTAAGAGTGATTTCGCTGATATTGTTAACATAAAGGAAATTGCTGTAAAAAAAAATAAGCAGTTTTTTGGTGAAGTAAAGGTAGGTGATAATAATTACGATTTTTCAGGAAAGGTTAATATCACAAAAAAAAATGTATACATTAGTGTTGAATCAAACTTTGTAAATTTGCTATTTACAGGTAATAGAAATCAAGAAGAACTCCAGGGTAATTTAACACTAACGATTAATAATAGTTCCGGTTCTGTGAGTGATTTAGCAAAAATCATTAATCTTAGCTTTCTTTCTTGTGTTATTCCTAGTGAAAATATTGAGATATCATCTAATATCAACCTCGATGAAAATGAGTTTACGGTAACTGACTTGAAAATTGATTCCAAAAGCATGCAAGCCAGTGGTACAATACAAAATGATAGAAAAGGCGATCACACTAATCTCAATATTAGCTTCAGCAAAGTTGACTTAGATTCCATACAAAATGATTCACAAAGAACAACGAATATGAAAGACATTCTGGAATGCTTTAGAGCAGTTGTGCCAAAGAACTTGAGCTTAAATTTTAATATGGAAGCTTCTAACATTCAATATCAAAACAAAATATTGGACAATTTTCGTGCTGTACTAAAATCCACTGATGGCAAAGTAAAAGTTAATACGCTTCTTAAATTTCCTGGAATCAATAATATATCTTACTTATCAGGAGAGATTTCAAATAATAATGCCCTACCTGAATTCGACGGTGATTTATTAGTCGAAGGAGGTGATTTTGAGTCATTCATTTCATGTTTTTTCCCTTCTATAAAGATGAAAGAAAACCAGAAAAATCAATTTACACTAAGTTCTAAATTGCACCTTGCACCAAGAATATTATCTATCTCAGACATTAGATTGCTAAATAATAAGGAATCCTTGCAAGGATCAATTAAGATGAGTTACGCAAAAAAACGCAGTGTGATTGATGGTAAATTTAGCATGCATAATCTTGATGCAGATAAATATGATCATTCATTATTTAGCAGTTTATCTAAAATGCAACGGCTGAAAAATTTTCAGTATGATGCAAATATAAAGGCCAGTGTTAATAACCTTATATTAAATGATACGAAAATTAAAAATTTGGATTTTTTGCTGAAAATGGAAAAAGGTAAGCTAGTTGCAGATAAAATAAAACTATCTGGAGAAGATTTCGATATTACCGGTAATGCAAAAATATTAGTAGATCAAAAATACACCAAACCTTTATTAGATGTGAACCTTACGGGCAATAAATTTAATGGAAATATTTTTAAATTACCAAATTTAGTAGAGGTAAAAAGAAATTCAAGAAATGAGATAGATCAAATTCAATGGTCAACAAAGCAGCTTGATTTTTTGAATGACAAAGAAGGCTTTGATGCAAATGTGCAAATCAATACTGCAGAATTTAAAACCGAGCAGAATATTTTGAAAGATTTTAATTTGGATGCGGTAATGAGAAACAACGTTATCACTATCAGGCAGACAAGTTACATATTAGAACACGGGCAAGTGTTTTTTCAGGGTTATTTAAGATCAGACTCAATGAATACAAGATTTTCTATTGTAAATTTGGACACTAAAAAGATTGGTAAGGTTATAGGAATTGACAATGTAAATGGTCAGGTAAGCTTAAATGGCGAAATCAAAACTCAAGGAAAGAGTTTTCATGATTGGGCTAGTAACTTATCAGGAGATGTAAACCTACAAGCGCAGGGAATAGAAGTTACTAATGTAGATTTCAATTCATTTATCACTAATTTGTTAAGCAGTAAGAATAAGTCTGAAATTTCCACATTCGCTTATGTTGATATATATAATGGCAGCACATTTTTTGAAAATATTAGCGGAAAAGCAAGTATTAAGAGTGGTATATGTTCAACTAGTTTACAATTCGGGATTGATCAAGCATCAGGGTCGATCTCTTCTAATTTAACCTTATCTAACTTCGCTTTAAATTCTATATTCAGGTTCTTTTTCATACCACCAAACTATAGTAATCCAATCTATATCGATATGCACTTGGATGGCCCTATTTGGCGTCCTAAGATGAGTTTTGATGTAGACCAAATCTTCATCGCTCTGGTTGGCAAGAGGAATAGTTAATTTACTTAGGTGTATGGTTTAGGGAACAATGAACTAATCTGAACGGATACAAACTTAACCTAACTCATCACCACCTGGCAATGGTGGCAAGCCAAAAGCTTCTCTTTTTTCATTGAGCGTCATGAAGCTTGCATTTTCTACGTATTTCCACAACTTTTGTCTCTTTTCCATGAGAATTTCTATTGCATCTTTCTCATACGACAAGCACAGATCTTCACCAAATTTTGGTGTCAGCCAAGAATTCAGATGACAGATAATATTTTCTAGCGTTGGTAAAACCGTCTGCTCCCAGAGGGATAAGCGTGCTTCGACTAAATTGCTATAAGTGTTATCACCCGGTATGCCAAGCAATTGCGGTGGAACGCCAAAAGCTAGCGCAATATCACGAGCTGAGCTGTGTTTGGATTCAATAAAATCCATATCCCTTGGTGATAAGCTCATTTCTTTCCACTCCAAGCCTCCTTCAAGCAATATCGGTCTTCCAGCATTGACAGAACCTGAATAATGATCATTTATTTGCTCTTTTAAGCGTTGGTACTGTTCTTGACTTAAACTTCCACCACTCCCGTCCTTCGCTGATTTCACAACTATTGCACCACTTGGTCTTGCCCCATTTTGCAACATCGCTTGATTCCAAGCACCCGCCTGATTATGCTGATCTATGCTATATGCAGCTGCCTCAATTGGTGATAATCCATACCAATCATTCAAAGGGTTAAAGGTCTTTAGGTGCAACACTGCTGAACGTCCGGTTAGTTTATCAACTTTAAAGTCATAACTGTTGTTATTTATGGTATAACGATAGATATAAGGAACGTTATTTCTCCCCGGAACAATTTCAACCCTATCAGGGCGCAGAAGATAAAGCTCTGTTGGTGGTTTTCTATTGTTCTGCGACTCAACCGTCAATACATAAGAATTGCCGTTAACTAACCGATAAGTTACAATCCCCTCAATAAATTCCGATTTTGATGTCATTGGATTAGGAGAATAAAGTAATTTCAGTAATGGATGGGCTTTTAATTGCGATTTTCCCTGTTCAGTAAGCTGGCAGAGAGTAAAAGGTACCGAAGATGCAGCACTTGCAATCATATTAATTGCTCGAAAGGCAATAACATTTTTTATGTAACCTTCCTCAGCAAAACTTACATAATCACGCTTACTCCAACTTGGTTCCATCATTAGCTGCAAAGCAGAATATTTAGTAAATACTGCGCTTTTTTTTCTTTGAAAAATGTTGAAATTCATATGTGCCTCATGAAAAATGTTTAAAAGTTAAAAGTGTTTTAGATTCTGTAGTTAAACTAAGACATAGATCCCAGTGTCACGCACTGGTATGACATCATAGGGGGCACTGGAATGAAAAGAAGAGAGCACTTGGATGACAGGAAAATGCTATACTAAAAAGAAAAGAAACAGAATATGGTAGAATGGCTAACATCTAATCAGCTTATTGATTATAACTGTGCCGTAAAATCTATGGAAGAAAAAATTCAACAAATTCACAATAATTCAGCAGACGAATTGGTATGGCTACTCCAGCACCCTCCACTTTATACTGCAGGAATCAGTGCAACAGATGATGATATTGTTGAAAAACTATTTCCTATATATAAAACAGGCAGGGGTGGCAAATACACATATCATGGGCCAGGACAACGTGTTATATATTTAATGTTGAACCTTAAAAAAAGAAATAAATGCGACATAAAGCTATATATTAGAGACCTAAGTAAGTGGATAATAAATGTTTTAAAGCAATTTAATATACTTGGAGAATTTAAAGAGGACAGAATAGGTGTTTGGGTGAATAACAATGGAGTAGAAAAAAAAATTGCAGCTTTTGGTATTCGCTTAAGAAAATGGGTAACTTATCATGGCATAGCGCTTAATGTTTCCCCAGACCTTTCTCATTACAAGGGTATTATTCCTTGCGGGCTGCAAGATTATGGCGTCACATCAATGGAAGAATTAGGAGTTGAAGTTCTACTCTCTGAATTGGATGATATACTAAAAAAAGAGTTTTATAAGATATTTTAATGATTATTTATCTTTTATATTTTATTCTCACCCTATGTGCTATGAACCAAGTTGATATTATTGCTCCTTCCTCCAAGGGAAAAGAATCAGATCTGACTACCATAAAAGAGTATGTAGAAGCCTTGAATTTCAGTCCCCATATCTCAGAGAAAATATATAGCAATGATAATCCATTCTACTCTAACTCTGATGAATTTAGAGCAAATGATTTGATTATAGCACTAACTGATGATAGTAAAATAATTTGGTGCATTAGAGGAGGAGAAGGAGCTTCTCGGTTAATTCCCTATCTAGAAAAGCTACCCAATGATAAAAAAGAAAGGATTGCTCAAAACAAAAAAATCCTCATAGGCTATAGCGATATAACTGCTCTGCACATTTATCTACAAGTCGAATACGACTGGCAAACTCTTCACGGTACCATGTTGGAAATGATAGTAAATAACTCCGTTGCTGAAAGTTCTGTTGAAAAATTGAAAGAGTTAATTCTTAACAAGCGGGATTCTATCAGATTTGATAACCTCAAGATGATAAACAATGGCATTAGACTAAAAGATGGCAGATTAGAGTCTAAAGTCATCGGTGGTAATATGACTTTAGTTGAAAATAGTATAGGAACCGCTTGGCAAATAAATGCAAAGGGCAAAATTTTATTTTTAGAGGACGTGAGAGTTTACCCATATGCAATGGAGCGCAGTTTAGATCACTTAAAACAAGCTCACATTTTTGATGGAGTGCATGCAGTAATCTTTGGGGATTTCGTTAACTGTTATAATGATAATCTTGTTGAAGTTGTAAAAGAAAGGTTTGCAAAAAGTGTAAACTTTCCTGTATTTACAATGAAAGGGGTAGGCCATGGACATACAAATGACCCTTTACCTCTTAACACTCACGCTATTATTAGCGTTCAAGACGAAAAAGAAGGTTTGTTTTTTATGGATGTGCAGAATGTTAGCTAATCTTATAGCTAATGCGAGCTCTACGTCATGCTGCCGCGGTATCTCTTAGCCGCTAACACGTACTTAACCGTCATACCGCGATTTATTCGCGGTATCTCATCCGCTAACAAGAGATCCCGCTGCGGGATCGACGAGGTCAGGGTGTCATGAAAGTAGCTGACACTGGTTGCTATCCAAAAGGGTGTCATCCCAGTGCCCAGACACTGGTTCTATGCAACTTAATTAAAAACGTTTGTTTTAGCGTAAGACAACTACCTTTAGCTCATCAGCTCAGTTATAAGCAGAATTTCTGGATTCCAGACTGGAATGACACCATTTGCTGTCTTCAAAAACGAATGTTCGTACAGCTATGAGTGAGATCAAAGAATTGCAGAATTAAGTGTAAATGGTTACAGAGTAATTTCAAAGTGCATTTGCAGTTGGACTGGCTGAATGGATACATTTAATGAGAGTCCCATTTCACGGTGTTCAAATCTACTCCTTCTTGTACCATCTCCCAAAGTGGGCTCATTTCTCTCAGTCGGCCAATATTTTTAGCAACAAGATCTGCTGCGTACAAAACTTCTTCTTTAGTTGTAAATCGGCCTAGGCCAAATCTAATTGATGAATGCTCAAGGTCATGGCCATTATTTAGCGACCGTATGACATAGGAAGGCTCAAGAGACGCAGACGTGCACGCAGAACCAGAACTTACTGCTAAATCCTTGATTGCCATGATGAGAGACTCACCCTCAACATAGGGAAAGCTCAAGTTTAGGTTGCCAGGAATTCTATTTTCATAATCACCATTTAAAACGATATCAGGAAATGCTTCTTTTATCTTATTGTACAAAATATCTCTCAGTCCTTCTAATTTGCTTGCTTCTGTTCCCATTTCTTCTTTAGCAATACGTACCGCTTCACCAAAACCAACTGCAAGAGGTGTTGGAATTGTTCCAGAACGCATACCTCTTTCTTGTCCACCACCACTAATCAATGGTATCAGCCTAACACGAGGATTCTTTCTACGGACATATAATGCACCTATTCCCATAGGTCCATAAATTTTGTGGCTAGAGAGACTCATAAGATCAATGCACATCTCATTAACATCAATTGGAACTTTTCCAAAGCTTTGAGCTGCATCTGTATGGAAAAATATATTATGCTTTCTGCATATTTTACCAATCTCCTTTACAGGCTGAATTACTCCGATTTCATTATTTACCATCATCACTGAAACCAGGATTGTTTTATCAGTAATTGCTTCCTCAAGCTTTAATAAATCTATAATTCCGTTTTGCTTAACAGGCAAATATGTAACTTTAAAGCCTTCATTTTCCAGATGCCGACAAGAATCCAGAACACACTTATGCTCCGTGCAGACAGTTATTATATGATTTCCTTTATTTTTGTAAAAGTGAGCAACGCCCTTGATTGCTGTATTATTTGACTCAGTTGCACCTGAGGTAAAGATAATTTCTTTGCTATCTGCGTTCACCAGATCAGCGATGTGTTTCCTTGCTTTTTTCACTGCTTCTTCAGCAGTCCAACCAAATGAATGGCTGCGAGAGTGTGCATTACTGAATTCACCAAAACAAGGTATCATTACCTCCAAAACACGTGGATCCACTTTAGTAGTAGATTGATAATCAAGAAATATTGGTAATTTTATTTTAGTATCATGTATTTTCTTACTTTCAATATTCATAAAGCTACCACAGAGACAAAATTTACAACTATTTAATAGCACTAAAACTTAATTTTTTCAAGGTATAATCTTGCATCAACAAACATTGTCACCAAAGGGATGTGTGTATGAAGCTGGTTCACCCTGTGACGGTGTCATTCCAGTGCCCTGACTACTTGGATCCAGGAAACTTACCAAGTAAATGTACAATAAGAACTAGATTCTAGACTGGAATGACACCCTACTTAACCGTCATACCGCGATTCATTCGCGGTATCTCATCCACTAACACATAGCGGAATGACGAAGATGCCACCGCGAACCGTCATTCCGCCGCAGACCGTCATACCGCGATTCATTCGCGGTATCTCTTAACCGCTAACACATAGCGGAATGACGAAGATGCCACCGCGAACCGTCATTCCGCCGCAGACCGTCATACCGCGATTCATTCGCGGTATCTCTTAACCGCTAACACATAGCGGAATGACAAAGTTATCGTCATGCCACCGCGAACCGTCATTCCGCCACAGCGCTAACAAGAGATCCCGCTGCGGGATGACGAATTGCTTAACCGTCATGCCGCCACGAACCGTCATACCGCGATTCATTCGCGGTATCTCTTAGCCGCTAACACGTAGCGGGATGACGAATTGCTTAACCTTCATACCGCCACGAACCGTCATACTGCCGCGGCGCTAACAAGAGATCCCGCTGCGGGATGACGGTTGTCGTTTAGTTACAAATATTAAGAAATTTACCAAATAAAAAAAAAGGCAAAAGAAGCCCCGTGGTGCGAGTTTTGACTCTATATTACTGTAAGTGGCGCTGTAATAATGTGCTGACGCTTAGTTTAAGCGCGATTTGGCTGAATGTAGAAAAAATAAAAAAGACATGCAGCCGCTATAATTTTATGTAATCCGCCAATAAATACTCTGAGTTTTTTACTGAATTTTGTCATTGAGCCTGCAGGTCAAAAACAAGTTTTGAGTCATAAATACCCTTAATACTACAATAAGGGGGCTGGCGGAGTTTGTCAAGTAAGTTTTTTGTATCTTAACCTTAGATTTGAGAAATCGTATAGGCTTTTGTTCTCATGAAAATTATGTTCTCATAAGTAAATTCATGTTATCCTTTTGTGTTGATCTAAAGTTTTTTATGTTCATACACTTACGTGTTCATAGTGTTTATTCGCTGCTTGAAAGCTCGGTTAAAATTGAGGAGCTGATTAGCTTTTGTTTGCAGAACAAAATGCCAGCGGTTGCAATTACTGATTCAGGTAATTTATTTGGTTCACTTGAATTTGCAGAATATGCCGCTAGTAGGGGAATACAGCTAATAATAGGATGCAATATTATAGTAAAACATTCAGAACAAAATTTACCTATATTATTGCTTGCAAAAAATGAGCAAGGATATACTAATTTAGTCACTTTGGTGAGTGAGTCTTTTAAAAAGCGCAAGAATAACAGCGATATTCCTTACGTTGATTTTGATGAGCTATTGAATTTAAGTACGGGTCTGATCGCTTTAACCGGTGGGTGTTTGGCTCAACTATTGTTGGAGCAAGATAAAGAAACGGTTGAAAAACTGCTTTCAGCATTCGATGGTCATTTATATGTTGAATTGCAGCGTCATGGGCTGAATAAAGAGCTAGAGCTTGAAGAAGCTTTAATAGATTTTGCTTATCAGCGCAATGTACCACTAGTTGCAACGAATGATGTGTTTTTTCCAAATAGGTCTGACTATGAGGCTTATGATATATTAACGTGCATATCGGAGGGGAGTTATGCCCTGGAGAATAACAGAAAGAAGTTAACTACCGAGCATTATTTCAAATCTGTGGCAGAAATGGAGGAACTGTTCAGCGACATTCCCGAAGCAATTCATAACACTTTAGTGATAGCTAAGCGGTGCTCTTACATGCCAAGAAGCAGGCAGCCTATCTTGCCTAAATTTCCTTGTCGAGAAAATAAAACTGAGAATGAAGAACTGAGGGAGCAGGCAGTTGCAGGATTAGAATTCCGCATTGCGAATGAGACAGATATAGACCTTAAACAATACTACGATCGGCTGAATTACGAACTAAGCGTAATAACTTCGATGAACTACGCTGGCTACTTTTTGATAGTTTCTGATTTCATCCGTTGGAGCAAAGCAAATGGCATTCCAGTTGGGCCGGGAAGAGGTTCAGGAGCTGGATCAATTGTTGCTTGGGGCTTACAGATTACAGACCTTGACCCAATAAAGTTTGGCCTAATATTTGAAAGATTTTTGAATCCTGATCGTGTATCGATGCCTGACTTTGATATCGATTTCTGCCAAGAGAAAAGGGACCTGGTTATTGATTATGTTCAGAAAAAGTACGGTTATGTTGCTCAAATAATCACTTTTGGAAAATTGCAAGCAAGGGCAGTATTGCGTGATGTTGGTAGAGTATTGCAAATGCCTTACTCTCAAGTGGATAAAATATCTAAAATGGTTCCATTTAATCCAGTAAATCCTGTAACTTTATCGCAAGCGATAGAGCTTGATCAAAACCTGCAGAAAGAACGAGATAGTGATGAGGTAATTGCAAAGCTTCTTGATATATCACTAAAGCTCGAAGGAATATATCGTCACGTTTCAACTCATGCTGCTGGAATTGTAATATGTGATCAAAAGTTGGAAAATTTTGTTCCTGTGTACTATGATCCAAATTCGGCTCTGCCAATCACTCAATACAGCATGAAATATGTGGAGAAAGCTGGGTTAATAAAATTTGATTTTCTTGGACTCGGTACGCTAACACTAATAGATCATGTATGTCGTTTAATTAATCGTGATGAAAAAAAGATCGATATTTCTTCAGTTCTTTTGAATGATCAAAAAACCTATGAGATGCTCTCTAGCGGTGATTCAATTGGAGTGTTCCAGCTTGAAAGTTCGGGAATGAGAGAAGCTTTAATTAAATTAAAGCCAGATTGCATTGAAGATATTATCGCTTTAATTTCCCTTTATCGTCCAGGACCTATGGATAACATTCCAACTTATATTGCAAGAAAGCATGGCCTTGAAAAGCCAGATTATATTCATCCGTTACTTGAAGGAGTGTTAAAAGAAACATTTGGGGTAATAATCTACCAGGAACAGGTGATGGAAATAGCCCGTATTCTCTCTGGATATAGTCTTGCAGAAGCAGATTTGCTGAGACGTGCCATGGGTAAGAAAATTAAGGAAGAGATGGATAAACAACGTGCACTTTTCATCCAAGGAGCAACGAAGAATGGCGTTGATTATGACAGGGCAAGTTATATCTTTGACCTTGTTGCAAAATTTGCTGGTTATGGATTTAATAAATCTCACGCAGCTGCATATGCGGTTATATCTTATCAAACGGCTTACCTTAAAGCTAATTATCCATTAGAATTTTTTACAGCACTAATGAATCTAAATATTGATGATAGAGATAAAATGAATTTATTTTATCATGCAGCAAAGTTTAGTTGCGTTACCGTTCTTCCACCTGATATAAACAAGTCTCAAGCTGAATTCTCAATAGAGGGTGAGTGCATACGTTATGGTATTGCTGCATTGAGGAATGTTGGTTTTTCTATAGCAGAAGGAATAGTGAACACACGTTCAAGCGCTTATAAGGACATATGGGAATTCATTCAAAATTCAGGTCATATAATAAATAAGAGGGCGCTAGAAAGCCTAATTAAATCCGGGGCATTCGATAGCGTGCATAAGAACAGAAAGCAGCTATATGAGCCAATGGACATGCTGATTTACTTTGCAAATAAAAACAAACAGGATAGGGAATCAAGTCAAGCTGCTTTGTTTGGTAGTCTTGATGTCCTCAAACCGAAATTTGAGAATGTGGAAGATTTTGATGAAGAGGAAAAATTAGAGCATGAGTTATTTTCACTAGGATTTTATTTAACTAATCATCCACTTGAAAAATTTAGAATTCTTCTGGAAAAGTTAAATATTGGGTTTATCGGAGAAAATAAAACAGCAAAAACTGCTGGGGTAATATTAAATGCACGTATGAGAACTTCAGAGCGTGGAAGGTTTGTTATACTCACACTTTCTGATCCCCATAACGTTTCTGAAATAGCATTTTATAATAATGAAATAATAGAAGAAAAAAGAGATTTATTTTCACCAGGAACATTTGTGATAATTGATCTTGAAGCTTCGGAAAATACGACAAGATTAGCAGGCAAGGATATATCTGAGTTTACAAAAAGAATCGCTTCTACAATAAAGGAATTAGTTCTCACCACTGAGTGCACGGATTCGCAAAAGGCCGCTATGGAATTAAACACAATATTGAAAGATGAAGGCAGAACCAAAATAATGCTAAAACTTCTTCTCGAAAAACATAAAGTGAGCATCTTATTACCAGGTGCATACTCAATTGCTCCTCAAGTTATTTATGAAATATCTAACTTAAGCTGGATTAAAGGCGTAGAAATTAATACAAATAACTTGCTTATATAAAAAAGCTTTATATAATAAAATATTTAATTGGTATTAAAGGAAGATATAGTGAATCTTTATGAATTTACTTTTATAGCACAACAAGGATTGTTACAGCAAGAAGTAGAGGAGATGGTCCAAGAGCTAGCTGTTTCATTGAAAAATATTAAAGCAGATGTTATTTTCCAGAAGATTAAGAGTCTTATGGAAAAGCAAAATAGTACGCTTACAAAACAAGAGTTAGAAACGCGTGCTGAAAACATTAAAGAAGGTCTAGTTGCTTACTCTGATTTCTTGGAAGATCTTACAAAAATTTTATGGGTTGAATTGGAAGAAGATCTTTCAAATTTGAAAGAAGTGAAGTCAAAAATCGATAAAGAGTTGAAAGATGACCTAAAAGATTTAGGAATAACGCAAGATTTTATAAAATTTCTAGGATGCAGTGAGCAAATTACTAAAAGTGCGTTTATCTATAATGCAGTAAATGCTTTGAAGAGAAACATTTCAGAACATCTAATAAAGATTTTTCAAGATATTTTGAAAGATTTTAGAATAAACGGTCCAACTCAATCGAGCAAAGCATTGGAGATGCTTTTGGAAAACATTGAAGCATCGGGATTAATCAAGTATGAACATTGGGGTCTTTTGGATTTTCCATATCCAATAAATAAGATGAAGAGCGGTCATTATTGTATAATGTGCATAAGTTCTACTGCAAGCATTCTGGATGAATTTGTGCGTAGAATGAAACTTAATGAGAACGTTATTCGCCACTTGTCTGTGCAGGTTGATAAATTTTTTGAAGGTAAATCTTATATGATGAATAAACAAATTGAGGAGCAAAGCACATAATGATGAAAAGACGAAATAGTTTTAATAATTCTTACGTATCTGTAAATAATAGGACTGGCTTTAGGCGTTCTAAAGTTTGCCCTCTTGCTACGTCTAAAGATGAAGACATAGATTATAAGAATACAGATTTATTATCCAAATTTACCTCTGACTATGGTAGGGTATTACCTAGAAGATTAACAGGCGTATGTGCAAAAAAACAAAGGAAGTTACGCTTAGCGATCATAAGGGCACGTTTTTTAGCTCTTGTTCCTTACTGTACTAAAAAAGTTTAGGTAATTTATGTTGATAATTTTAAAGGAAAATATAAGGACTTTAGGTAAGCTTGGTGAAGTTGTCAAAGTTAAACCAGGTTATGCACGTAATTTTCTTTTTCCACAAAGAAAAGCGGTGAAGGCTACCAAGGAGAATTTAGCAAAACTAGAAGAACAACGTTTATTGCTGGAGGAAGAGAATACAAAAAGATTAAATGTAGCAAAAGAGCTTGCATTGTCACTACATGATAAGTTTGTGGTATTGATAAAGCAAGCTTCAGAGGATGGTAAAATTTTTGGTTCTGTAACAACACGTGAAATTGCGAAGGTTTTACTACAAGGAGGACATGCGATAGATCACCGTAGTTTATCTTTTGGTGGAATAAGCATCAAAAACTTGGGTGAATACCAAGTAAACATAGAATTACATAGTGAAGTAGTAGTACCAATTACTATATACGTCGTGAAATCCGAAACAGATGCAAATGAGTTAAGGCAAGTAAAATTGCAAAATCAGAAGTCTGAGGAACAAGAAGGTGAAGCAGTGGAGCAAGAAGATGCAAATAACAAATAGCAGTGAATAAAATATATCAACTATTCCTGTCATTCCAGTGCCTTTTTTTTCTGTCATCCCAGTGCGTGACACTGGGATCTAGCATGTTCAAAGATAAGACGGGGGTCATTTAATGATCCCGCGCTATAGCCAAAAAGAAATGTCTTCCATTTGGGAGGAAAATAATAAATTTAATATATGGCTTAAAATAGAAAAATTAGCGTGTGAAGCTCAAGCAGAGTTAGGAGTGATTCCAAATAGTGTTGCTCAGAAGCTCTCTGGTGCTATTGAATTTGATATTGAACGTATCAACGAAATTGAATCCATTGTAAAACATGATGTTATAGCTTTTCTGACATACGTTGCTGAAAAAGCGGGAGTTGATGTTCGTTATCTCCACTATGGAATGACAAGTTCTGATGTTTTGGATACATGCCTTGCGGTGCAGTTGAAAGAGTCATGTGATATTTTACTCGGGAATCTAGAAAATTTACTTGCAGTATTTAAAAAAAAAGCTGAGGACTATAAAGATATTGTTTGTGTTGGGCGCAGTCATGGAATGCATGCAGAACCAACAACTCTTGGATTAAAATTTGCTAGATTTTATGCTGAATTTAAACGCAATTATCAGAGATTAATTAGCGCGCAAAAAGAGATCTCAATTTGTAAAATATCAGGTGCAGTAGGTAATTTTGCAAATGTTGATCCGTTTGTTGAAGAGTATGTAGCGAAAGAAATGGGACTCATATCTGAAACCATATCGTCTCAAGTCATTCCTCGTGATAGACATGCCATGTTCTTTTCGGTTTTGGGAGTGATTGCAAGCTCAATAGAAAATATTGCAATTGAAATTCGTCATTTGCAAAGAACTGAAATCGGCGAAATTTTTGAGCATTTTTCCATTGGGCAGAAGGGAAGCTCTGCTATGCCACACAAATGTAATCCTATTTTAAGTGAAAATCTGACTGGACTCTCACGTTTAATACGCAGTTATGTTTTTCCTGCGTTAGAAAATGTTGCATTGTGGCACGAACGTGATATATCACACTCGTCTGTGGAAAGATGCATTGCTCCTGATGCTTGTATAATAATGGATTTTGCTTTAGTGCGATTAACAGATTTGATAGATAAATTGGTAATCAATAAGGAAAACATTGAAAAGAACTTAAATTCTTCAAAAGGTTTAGTTTTCTCACAGCGTGTATTGCTTGAGTTAGTAAATAGTGGTTTGGCGAGGGAAGAGGCGTATAAAATTGTTCAGAGCAATGCAATGAAAGTGAAACAAAACAACAGTGATTTTCTGGCCGAATTGAAACAAGATAAACATTTACTTAAGGTTATTAACTCGGAAAAACTTGAATCTTTGTTTGATTTGAAATATTATACAAAGCATGTAGATCACATATATAGCAAGGTTTTCAATTAGGCTGAGTAGCTCAGTTGGTAGAGCAGGAGGATCATAATCTCTTGGTCGGGGGTTCAAGTCCCTCCTCAGCCACTCGAACTAAACTATGGCAAGATAGTGCTATTGGTGAAGTAGTGCGACCCAGTGTCAGCTACTTGGAATGGTTATGTTCAGTTGTATATCCACTTAGGCGTACAGTTTAGAGGAAAATGGATAAGAGATTGTGAAAAGGGTTTAGCTTTCGGCCTATGATCTCTTTAAATGACAGAATTTCACTACAAAACTTAACTTTCTTCTATGCAATTGGCTAGGTCAAGAAAGGTGAATCTATCTCTTGTTGCAAACGCAAGATCGACCACTTTACAATATTGTTCTTTATTCCAACTGAGGTGCTCTGGTAAGTGCGGAATTGATAGATCTTCAAATATTTTTTGCAGGTATTTTGCAGGTAGTAAATTTTGCTTAATTAAATTGGAAATATTAGTCCATTCTTTACAAATAATCTCTTGGATTTTTTGCTGCATAATTTGCTTCTGTTCAAAAGTTCTTACAAATTCGATATTATCAAAGCACTGAGTTATATGTTTTACATCTAAAGTGGTCGGGTTGATAATCGGGTTTTGTATTGATAATATCTTTTCCTGCAAATTAGCCATAGTAATCGTCGTAACAGCAATTTTTTCGCCATGTAGTGAGGAATGATCTCTTGTTACCATTTCCATTGCGTGAGCTATCATATGCTCTCCTTGGCTTGCAGAATAGCTGCCTTTTGATATTACCATTCCAAGTCCTGAAATTAGTAGAATTTCCATAAGTAATAGGACCACTTTTCTACTTCTTTTAGTAAGCGCCGTATACTCTCTTAGCAAAATTTGCTCCAAATCGCGAATAAGTGTAAAAGGTAATTCATTGTATTCTGTGCCAAGCAACAAATGAGATAGTAGCCAGTCAGCCTGAACTGTCGAACGGCAAATGAAATCTGCAAATCCGCTTAATGTGAGACGCAGTGGTGCATTGGTAAGTATGTCTATATCTATATATATCGCTCTTGGAAGATGTGCTTTGAACGATTTTTTGTATCCATTTACTAATATTGAAGCATTTGCGGATGTATATCCATTCATGGAAGCGGCTGTTGGGAACGATATATAATCTTTTTTCTCGAGGTAGCTTGCATATTTGCAGATGTCGTTAACGGTGCCGCTACCAAATGCAACTATTAAGTCACTGTCTTTTGCTTTGTTTCTAACTAGATTTACGGTTTCAAGAGAGGCAAGTGAAAGATTAGTACCCATGGTTGGTGTCATTTCAGCACGTGACGCTGATTTTTTTTCCTGGATCCCAGTCTCGGAGGACTGGGATGATAAAATGTAGGGAGCATCCGAAATGATATGAGGTTTTGCAAGAGGCACAATGGTATTGCTCGGGATAATTAAGTGAGAAATTTTATTAAATACGTTTTTGTTTAAAAGTTTTGCTGTGTTTTCATCTGCAACTAGAAAGATGTCATCTCCGTGTCGTGTGCATATTTTATAGATATCATCAGCAAGGTGGTAATCTGTTATTACTTCCCTTAGAAAAGTTTGTTCGGCTTGATGTAATATTTGTTTTAAATAGTGCATAGAGTGTTTACAATATAGCAATATAAGTATTTTAAGATTGACATGAAGATTGACCCTGTAGAGCTAACTAAGAAATTGATCTCTTTTGAGAGTATAACACCAAGGGACGGCGGGGCAATAGAGCATATAGCAACAATCTTCAAGAAAAGTGGCTTTGACTGTGAGATTTTAGAATTTGGTGATGATGGAACTAAAGTTAAAAATCTTTATGCGAAATATATAAACGGAGTACCAAATTTGTGCTTTGCTGGGCATGTTGATGTTGTACCACCGGGTCAGTTAAAAGATTGGGCATTTGGTCCATTTAATCCAGAAGTTAGAGATGGAATGCTATATGGAAGAGGAGCAGCTGATATGAAAAGCGGAATAGCTGCATTTATTGCTGCTATGGCAAATTTAATTGCAGAAAAGTTTCAATTTAATGGTTCGATAAGTGCATTGATTACCAGTGCTGAAGAAAGCACGGAAAAATATGGAACAAAAGCAGTTTTAGAATGGATGAAAAGTAAGCAAAAAAAGATAGATTTTTGTGTAGTTGCCGAACCAACCAGTAGTGAGAAATTAGGTGATACCATAAAAATAGGCAGAAGAGGTTCTGTAACATTTGAATTAATTTGCCATGGAAAACAAGGACACGTTGCCTACCCAGACCTAGCAGATAATCCAATATATAAGGTAATATCGATATTGAGTAAGGTAAAAAATACTACTTTTGATCATGGTAATAAATATTTTCAGCCTTCACATTGCGAAGTTACTACTATCGATGTTGGAAATAATACTAGCAATCTAATACCTAGTTCAGCAACTACACGTTTTAACATTCGATATAACGATACACAAACACCTGACGGCTTATATAAGCTGATTGATGAAATATGCTCCAGTGTAACTAACGATTATAAACTTTCTATGCATAGCAGCAGGGACGTTTTCCTCTCTACTCCTGATAGAAATACTGATATTATGCTTGATGCGATAAATAAAGTTACCAGTATTGATGCTGTGCTGAGCACAAGTGGTGGCACATCTGACGCTGCGTTTATCAAAGATGTTTGTTCAGTGATTGAATTTGGTATAATCAACAAAACCGCACATCAGATAAACGAATGTGTATTAGTAAATGATATACACAAATTAACAGCTATATATAAGGAATTCATAGAAAATTATTTCAATCCCACTAATAAAATATTGAATCAGATCAACGTAGTTAGTAATATACCTAGTGGTCCATTGTTAGCTTAGATGTAATCAGATCTCTTGCATAACTGTTGTTTGAGTAACAACTGCCAGCGTGTGACGCAAAAACTATGAGAGCTACAAAAACCACTTGACAAACTCCGCCAGCTCCCTTATTATGATAATAAGGGTATTTATGACTCAAAACTTGTTTTTGACCTGCAGGCTCAATGACAAAATTCAGTAAAAAACTCAGAGTATTTATTGGCGGATTACATAAAATTATAGCGGCTGCATGTCTTTTTTATTTTTTCTACATTCAGCCAAATCGCGCTTAAACTAAGCGTCAGCACATTATTACAGCGCCACTTACAGTAATATAGAGTCAAAACTCGCACCACGGGGCTTCTTTTGCCTTTTTTTTTATTTGGTAAATTTCTTAATATTTGTAGCTGGAGACTCTCATCTTTAGCGAGCTCCAAGGTAATTGGTTGCTATTTGCAAAAATATTCGCATAATTTAAGTAACATTACTTAATAAAAATTAACTATGGAGCTTAATAAGATTGCAGCATCGATTTTACTTTCTGGGCTAATCATTATGATAGTCAGCAACGTAGTTGATATGCTGTATAGTCCAGAGGAATATAAGATTGAACACCAAACGATAGTAACTGCTGGTCACAATGAGTTCCAGCAAAAAATCGAGCAAGTGGCGCTCGATATTGGAGCGCTCATGCAGAATGCTAGTTTTGAGAAAGGTAAATCAGCAGCAAAAAAATGCATAGCCTGCCATAGTTTTGAGAAAGGTGGAATGAATAAAGTAGGACCAAACTTATGGAACGTAGTTGGAAATAAAAAGGCTCATCTTGGTAACTCATTCAATTACTCAAAAGCAGTGCTTGAAAGAGGTGGAAAATGGGGATATGAGGAGCTATTTGCCTTTTTAAAGAATCCAAAAGCCTATATAAAAGGTACACGTATGGCATTTGCAGGTATTTCCAATCCACAAGAAATTGCAGATCTAGTCAGCTATTTGCGTTCGATGAGCGATAGTCCGGTTGCTTTGCCAAAGTAGTATGAATTATTGCAAATTGTTTGATGGAAATAATGGTCACACAGCATATCGAAAGCTACAAGGGAAGAAAGCTTCTGTAGTTTTTTTTGGTGGATTTGCATCTAATATGGATGGAACTAAAGCAACTGCTGTTTACAAATTTTGCCAAGAAAACGATATAGCACTTGTGCTATTTGATTATTTTGGTCACGGTTATTCAAGTGGTGATTTTATTGATTACACGATAAGTGATTGGCAAAAAAATTGTGCTAAAGTGATGAGTGAATTAACTAGCGATAAACAAATAATTATAGGTTCAAGTATGGGAGGATGGCTGATGCTGCTCACTGCCCTTCAATTTCCGGAAAAAATTGCAGCATTAATCGGCATATCGTCTGCTCCTGATTTTACTGAAGATTTGATATTCAAGCAATTGTCAGGCAAGCAAAAGGAAGAACTAGATTCTAAAGGTGCAATAGATTTCACTTCAGAGCATTGTACATACAAAATAACTAAAAATTTGATCGAAGATGGCAGAAAGAACCTTCTTTTAAATAGAGAAGCAATAGATATAAACTGTCCTGTGCGCTTATTGCATAGCATTAATGATAAAGATGTTCCTTATCAAACTTCATTGAATTTAGCTGAAAAAATCAAGTCAACCGATGTTGAAGTATACTTGATAAAATCAGCAGAGCATAACATGTCTGACAATCATTCGCGGGAAGTTTTATTTAAGACCATTAGAGAATTTTTGCCAGCAAAAACATATAGGTAACCGTTCACAGATTTCCACTTAATTCTTCAATCTCACTAATAGAAAGGCCAGTAAACTTGACAATAGTGTTGACATCAACATTATTAGCCAGCATTGCTTTTGCGACTTCAATTTTCCCTTCCTCTTTACCAATTTTTTTACCTTTCTCTTCAGCAAGATCAAGTCTGTATTCAAGAATAGCTTCTTCTTTGCGTAGATCCATTATCCTTTCTTCATAGGCTACTAAATCTTTTTCGTTCCAACGAAACTTGTCTAATTCATCATATGCTAGCTTTATTATTGGCGCTTTTTCTGCTATCTCTTTTAAGTCCTCTTCTGTTGTTTCTTCTGCGTATTTAAAAAAGAAACACCACCTTTCTACTATACTTTCTAACTGCTCTACTTTATTTTTTGCGAATTTAGGCAACTCAATAAAGACAAACTGAAAATCTTTTAAGTAATGGCCGTTAGTTTTTATATCACGTATATTGTGAGTAGAAATATAATCAACTTCTTCAGGAAGTAAGTTACAATTTGATATAGCAATAAAGAAGACTTTCTTTAAATCAATGTAGTTGCCAGATTTATCTAATTGTCTTGAATAGGCTTTAGCGGCATATAATTGAGCGCGTTTTTCGAAGCCCTTGTCTCTAGCGAGCTGCATTTCTGCTATATATCTATTTCCGTGAGAATCCTTGCAGAGAACATCAACAATACTTTGTTTATCAGAGGCAACTTCGGGATCCATAATAGTGCTAAGAAACTCAACTTCTTGTATTGCATTTATCTCAGTAAACCCTAAAATATCGTTCAAAAAGTGAATAAGGATATTCTTATTTTTTTCCGTTCCAAAGATTTTTTTGAAACACAAATCATTGCGAGGATCGAGAAATTTTGAGAGAGCCATGGCAAAAATGCTTAAAAATATTAATAATTATACACTATTATTAACAATTATTCAACCATATTTTTGAAGATAGCTATGCTGCCGTGGCGCTAACTAGTAGCGGTATGATGGTTTTTCAAATTGTCGTAAGTCAGTTTAGCTATAGGCAGCAATTTTCCGTATTTATTTTAAATTGAAGAAAACTCAAATGAAAGATCGTGCTTTGCTAAAAATCACAGAATGCAGTCTGGTTACACATATAGTTGAAGTAATTCAGATTTGTAAGATATGTTTATCTGCAGTTATAGCTTCAACAGTAGGCGTTACTCTTTATTACCTCAACATTTTCTCTTGGCAATTCTTTAATGAACCGAGAAGTGCGCATCGGTTGCCACTGGTTGTTAATTTCCCTCCTATCTGCACATGAAATGATTAACCTTTCCTTTGCCCTGGTTATTCCAACATATGCAAGTCTCCTTTCTTCTTCTAAAGCTTTACCACTTTTATCTTCAAAAGATCTTTGATGAGGAAATAATCCCTCTTCCCAACCAGGTAGAAACACGGACGGGAATTCAAGTCCTTTGGCTGCATGAAGAGTCATAACATATACGGTGTCATCGTTATTCATATTATCCACTTCCATCACTAGACTTATATGCTCCAAGAAAGTTGTGGCATTATCGAAATTTTTTAAAGATGAGATGAGCTCCTTGACATTTTCTATTCGTGCTAAGCCTGTTACCTCCTCATTTTCAAGCATTTCAATATACCCTGATTGGTTTGCTACGATTTTAACGAATTCATGCAGTGGTTTTACACTTACTATTTCTTCCCAAGCTTTAATTTTATTTAAAAAATCATTTAGTGAGAGTTTAATTCTTTCGGTTACTTGATTACTATTAACTAATATTTTTCCTGCCTCAAAAAAAGAAATTTTGTTATCCTGAGCAGTCGTGTATATTTTCTTTAGAGTTGTAGCTCCTATGCTTCTTTTTGGCCGATTTACGATCCTTTCGAAAGCTAAGTCATCGTTATTGTTTGTAACGAGTCTTAAATATGCAATTATATCCCTGACTTCCTGACGTTCGTAGAATTTTACACCACTTATAATCTTGTAGGGAATTGAATATTTTATAAAATACTCTTCGAGAACTCTAGTTTGAAAAGTGGCCCTTACCAGTACTGCAATGTCACTAAATCTGTATTTATTGAGCTTTAATATCTGTTCGCTTATGAACCTTGCTTCAGCTTTTCCGTCCCATAATTTTATTAGATTTACCTTTTCCCCTTCAACATTTGTTGTCCACAATTTTTTTTCTAAGCGAGTCTTATTGTGATTGATAACATATGACGCAGTTGCAAGTATGTGGGATGTTGACCTGTAGTTACACTCTAGTTTAACGGTTCTTGCATTTTTAAAATCATCGGAGAACTTCAAAATATTTTCAACTTCTGCACCACGCCAACTATATATCGACTGGTCATCATCTCCTACACAGCAAATATTTGAGTGCTCTTTTGCAAGGTATTTTAGCCAAAGATATTGTATCGCATTTGTATCCTGATACTCATCTACCATGACATATTTAAACTTATTTTGGTAGTAGGACAGAACTTCAGTCTTTTGATTAAAGAGTTGTATGTTATATAGCAATAAGTCACCAAAATCGACAGAGTTAAGGAATTTTAACCTTTCCTGATACTGGTGATAGACTTTGAGTGCAGTTACGTACACTGGCCTAAATGATTGAATATCTTCCACTTCAGGTGGCAATAAGCACTTCTCTTTCCATTGCTGAATAATATTCATAATGGTCTTACATTTTTCTGATAGGTAATCAGGGCTTATTTCATTAATAATATTTTTTATTACCTGTAATTGGTCATCCACACCAATGATTGTAAAATTGGAATTTAGCCCCACGACTTCAGCATGATGACGTAGAATTTTTGCTGCAATTGCATGGAAAGTGCCAAGCCATGGTATGTTTGTGCCTGTTAGCTCAAGTACCCTTGATACCATCTCATTTGCTGCTTTGTTTGTGAATGTAACAGCTAATATTTCATCAGAATAAGCATGACCGTTTCTAATTATGTGCGCTATTCTTGAAGTAATCGTTCTTGTTTTTCCCGTTCCGGCTCCTGCCAATATTAAAACCGGTCCATCTATGTGAGTTACAGCTGATTGTTGTTCTGGATTTAGCAGTAAGAGATAATCGTTCATTTGCAGCCCTATAGATTATAACTTCATAAAGTTAAACCTATGATCGAAATATTGTAAAGGTTTTATTGAATAGAACAGTTAAATAATGCTTCACTCAAGTACTACATATTTAAACGTAGATCTATCTTATTGGGGTAGTTTCAAGTGTATGCTGAGTAACAACAACTTGATTTAAGTCATTGGTACCAGAACTTCTCCTTGTTGGGTGGATAGGTGGAGTTTGGAATGGCTTATATGTACGGTTTAGTTCCTCCATTTCTATTTCTTCAACAAGGGGTTTTTCTTTTGGGGTATAGTGATTATGCGTTGCAGGTCGTTCAATGAGATTTTCATATGTTTCTTTCAACCAAGTTCCGATATCATACATAAATCCATACGCTTTTTCTTTAAATTCTCTCAATGATCTACTGAAACTTGCTAGCGTGTTATTAAAGTAAATTGTCACATAATCTCTTGTGGTGTATTGATAACTTTTGCCATCTAATTTGCCACTTTGTGCGTTAGAACTATTGTTGCTTTTGAAATAACCAAATATGTTGTACATTTTGAGCTACCGCTGATTATTAATATACATATATTATGCATTAATAAATTAAAGTTGTCAAGAGTGTTTATTGCATTACTGATAAAATACTCTATATAATAATTTAAAATGGAACTGGAGCTTTGTAGTACAATGCTTTAAACGTTTAATATAATATTGACTTTACAACAATAGTCACTTTAAATTAGTAACTATTGTTGCAGTTAAAGTATCAATGCCTTTTTTCTTTTATTTTTTTGCAATTCTAAGCATTTTATCTGCTGTATGTGTGATTAGCGTAAGAAATCCTGTGCATGCAGTATTATTTTTAATTTTCACCTTTGTTAACTCTGCAGTTCTTTTCATTCTTCTTGGAGCTGAATTCATCGCTATGATGGTGCTGATAGTATACATCGGTGCGGTTGCAGTGTTGTTCCTCTTTGTAGTTATGATGCTCGATATTGACTACATAAGGTTGCGCCAGGGTTTTGCAAAGCATTTCACTCTTAGTGCTATATTATGTGTTGTGTTTTTTCTAGTCATCAGCTTTGTAATCCGCAGCTCAGCACTCAATATAAGCAATGTTATAAACTATAATACTAATAACGTGAAAGCTATCGGTAATTTGCTTTACACTGACTACATGTACGCTTTTCATCTTTCTGGTATTCTACTGCTTGTTGCAATTGTCGGTGCAATCGCTCTTACTTTACAGGACAAGAAAAAAGAAGTTAAAAAACAGAATGTATTAAAGCAATTGACACAATCTTCATCTGTAAAATTGATTAAGGCTAAATTTGGAAAAGGAGTAGAATGGAAATAGGATTAAATCATTTTTTGATAGTTGCTGCTATTTTGTTCACTATTGGGGTGTGCGGTATTTTCATTAACCGTAAGAGCATAATCAATATATTATTATCAATAGAAATATTATTGCTGGCAATTAACATCAATTTAGTTGCTTTTTCTGCCTTTATGAATGATATAGTTGGGCAAATTTTTGTGATGTTTGTGTTGACTGTTGCGGCAGCAGAGTCAGGAGTTGGACTTGCAATATTGGTTGTATATTATAGAAGCCGTGGCAATATAGACGTTGAACAAGCAAATTTAATGAAAGAATGAAAGTATGATGGATATACTGAAACTAATAGTATTTTTGCCACTCTTTGGTTCGCTATTTGCAGCACTTTTTAGAAAAAGTCAGTTAGTTACAACGGCAGGGATTGGAATATCTGCAGTTTTATCTTGGTATGTTTTTCTCACCTTCTCTGAAAATTATCACTTGAGTTTATTTCCTCTATTTTCATTAAGTGTATTAAAAGTAAATTGGGCAATTAGTGTGGATGCTCTCTCATCCTTAATGCTTATTGTTATTACCACCGTTTCACTAGTAGTCCACCTCTATTCTATCGGTTATATGGAGCATAATAAAGGGAAGTCGAGGTTTTTTTCTTACCTATCGCTGTTTACGTTTTGCATGATTGTGCTGGTTGTAAGCGATAATTTCGTGCAGCTTTTTTTTGGCTGGGAAGGGGTTGGCCTATGTTCTTATTTACTCATAGGATTTTGGTTCCAAAAATATTCTGCAAATAATGCAGCAATTAAAGCATTTGTTGTGAATAGGGTAGGAGATTTTGCACTATTGATTGGGATCTTTCTCATTTATTATACATTTCACTCTTTGAAATTTACTGAAGTTTTTGACGCAGCTGATCTTCTTGGCACGCAGAACATTAGAGCATTCTGCTGTGAATTTAAAATAATTCATATAATATGCATATTACTTTTTCTTGGCTGTATGGGTAAATCTGCACAGCTTGGTTTACATGTTTGGTTGCCAGATGCAATGGAAGGGCCAACCCCTGTTTCTGCACTCATTCATGCAGCAACGATGGTAACAGCAGGTATATTTTTAATAGCAAAATGTTCTCCATTGTTTGAGTTATCAAATGTGGCACGAGAATTAATAGTTATCGTTGGTGCACTTACTGCTTTTTTTGCAGCCACCGTTGCGATTACTCAGAATGATATAAAAAAAATAATTGCTTATTCAACCTGCAGTCAACTTGGTTATATGTTTATGGCATGTGGGCTTTCTGCTTACAATGTTGCTATTTTTCATTTAATGACACACGCTTTTTTTAAAGCTCTACTATTTCTTGGTGCTGGCAATGTAATTCATGCAATGCATCATAAGCAAAACATTCAGAAAATGGGAAATTGCTGGAAGAAAATCCCTTGTACTTACGCTCTCATGTGGATTGGTTCTCTTGCGCTTTCTGGAATATTTCCATTTGCAGGTTTTTACTCAAAGGATTTGATAATTGAACATGCTTATAGCACGGATAGCTTTGCTTTTGTAATAAGCTTAGTTGTTGCATTCTTCACAGCGTTTTACTCTTGGAGGTTATTGCTTCTTGTGTTCCATAGCCAAAAACAAAGTAAAATTAATATACATGAAGCACCAAAGATTATGCTTATACCATTACTGATACTTGCTTTTGGATCGGTATTTTCTGGAGTGTGGGGAGCAAATATTTTGAACATAACTAGTAATGTGTTTTGGAAATCAAGTTTAATGGTAATTGATGAGCATGGAGTTCATAATTTCTTTATAAAACTACTGCCAACCTTAGCGAGCCTAAGTGGAATAGCTCTTGCGTACCTGATTTACCAATATCAAGTAATTAGGCAAATTAAGAGTAAATTTTTACTTAAGTTTTTGCAGAATAAATGGTACTTTGATGAGGTGTATGAGTTTGTTATAATTGCACCGATAAGGTTTATATCTAGGCTTTTATGGAAGTTTGATGTTAAGGCTATTGATTCATTTGGACCAAATGGTGTTGTAAGGTTGGTTAATGAATGTTCAAAAAGTTCTATAAAGTTACAAACTGGTTATATATTTGATTATGCATTTATTATGTTTGTTACTTTAATAATCGGTGCTTTATATATTATTGGAATTAAATAGAAGGTGTTGTTACTTAGTATATTCTTGCTTCCACTGATAGGAGCGTTGATTTTATCCTCGATCAGGATTAATCATCAATCTATACACCTAAGATTCCTTGCCCTATTTTTTGCTGTACTTCCATTCTTGCTTAGCATTGTAGCTTGTATAGAATTTGATTATAACGATGCGGACTTTCAGTTTGTCAGCTATCCAGTAAGAGATATTGGAATAGGGGTGGATGGAATATCGTTGCTTTTCCTTCTACTTACGACCTTCTTGTTTGTTATTTGTATGCTCTATAATTGCAAAATGAGTTATACGACCCTAAAAGCCTATATGGCATTATTTCTACTGCTTGAGAGTTTTGTAGTCGGTTTTTTCGTTTCACTGAATGCTATAAGCTTTTATGTGTTTTTTGAAGCTGTCTTAATACCAATGTTCTTTATTATTGGCATTTGGGGAGGGAAGCAAAGGATATATGCGACGTTTAAGTTATTTCTTTATACATTAACTGGCTCATTATTATTTCTACTTGGGTTGGTATACATCTATAGTGTTTTTGGAACGTTTAGTATACAAAAATTAGCTACATTAGTGCCAAGCCTTGATCTTGAAGTGCAGTCATTGCTGTGGATTGCATTTTTTATTTCTTTTGCAATAAAAGTACCTATGTTTCCATTTCACACTTGGCTTCCTGATGCGCATGTGCAATCACCAACTTCTGGATCTGTGATTTTAGCTGGCTTGCTTGTTAAAATGGGGGGATATGGATTTTTAAGGTTTTCTATTCCAATGCTTCCTCAGGCAAGTTTGTATTTTTCAAATTTCGTTGTTATGCTGAGCATTATTGCGGTGATATATGCTTCTCTAGTTGCGTTTGCTCAAGGTGATATAAAGAAGTTAATAGCTTATTCTTCAATAGCACACATGGGGATCGTTACCGCTGGCCTCTTTTCATTTTGTGAGGAAGGAGTACTGGGTAGCATATTTCAAATGATTAGTCATGGCCTTATTTCTGCTGCTTTATTTTTGTGTGTTGGGATGCTATATACTCGAACCGGAACTTTGGAGACTGCAAAGTATTTTGGCATAGTAAACACAATGCCAAAATTTGGTTTTATGTTCATTTTATTTTCAATGGCTTCAATAGGGCTACCTGGAACATCTGGATTCATAGGTGAGTTTTTGGCTATGGTTGGAATGTTTAAGAGCATAGGGTTTTTCACAGGATTTATCGCACTTGGCACTATTTTAAGCGCAGTTTATATGCTGAATTTATGTAAGCAAATAATATGGGGGGTTAGCTATTCTAAATTATTAAATAATCGCTTGGATAGCATAGAATTTTCTGTCTTAATTCTGCTTGCAGTGTTTGTTATTTTGCTTGGATTCTACCCAACCCTTGCACTGAATTATTTGAAGCCATGTATGGCAAATTTGTTAGTAAAATATAATGCGCTATGAATTATATACAGATATTGCCGGAAACGTTCTCTATTATCTCCTTGTTAGTGTTGCTACTGCTTGGAATTATATTTAACCGCCGAACTATCAACTTATTAGCACTTGGCTGCACAGTGGTAACTTTGATTATTTTAATTATTTCGGCAGAAAACAATGAAATTTTTCTCTTTAATGCGTTGTTAAAACTCAATTTATACATCAGGCCAGCCCAAGGGTTAATTCTCAGCACAGGAATTTTAATACTTTTGATGCTGAATTTATCAAAATATGACTATAAATATGAATTTTCAATACTGATTCTTTTTGCGCTATTTGGCATGATAACTTTAGTTTCAGCAAATAGTCTGATTTCTTTTTACTTAGCTTTTGAGTTGATGAGTATATCTTTATATGTTCTTGCGAGCTTTAATAAAAATTCAGCTTATTCATGTGAAGCAGGAGTGAAATATTTTACACTTAGTGCACTATCTTCCTGCATTATGCTATATGGAATGTCGCTGCTTTATGGATATACAGGACAAGTCAATTTCTCTGAGCTCGGTTCATTCTTGCAAAACCATCAGATAACTTATGGAATAGTTTTTGGGTTAGTTTTTATCCTTATTGGTTTTTGTTTCAAGCTTGCTATTGCTCCTTTTCATATGTGGGCTCCAGATGTCTATCAAGGTGCACCTACCATAGTAACTGCGTTTTTTTCTACGGCCCCAAAAGCTGCACTTGTAACATTTTTAATTCGATTGATGAATGAAGAGTTAGTAAATGTAAAAAGTTATGTTCAGCCTATTTTCTTATACGTTTCAGCATTGTCTGTGCTTATCTCAGCTTTTGGGGCATTGCGTCAGCAAAACTTAAAAAGGCTGCTTGCTTACAGTTCAATTGGCCACATTGGTTTTATATTTGCTTCACTTTCTATTTTTGCACAAGCAGGAACAGATAGTGCCTTAATGTATCTGGTGATATATATCATCACAAGCATAGGGCTATTCTCATATCTCGTACAAATTGACGATGACGATTGTGATATTGCAAATTTATCTGGTATAGGAAAAAAGCAACCAATTTTAGCATTCCATCTTTCTATACTATTACTCTCGATGTCGGGAATACCTCCACTTGCAGGTTTTATCGCTAAATTTTTTATATTCAAAAGTTTAATAAATTCTGGCTTTATCAGCCTGTCTTTGACCCTTGTGGTGGCGAGTGTTGTATCATGTTACTATTATCTAAATATTATAAAAGCTATGTATTTTGATAAAGCTAGTGATAATAAGGTTGCTTATTCTAAGGGTCTATTCATTATCACTTCGGTGGCTTCACTGATCAACCTCGTTCTTTTCTTGTATGTAGAAGATCTTTACTCACTCATTGAACTAAAGGGTTGACAAGGTGATCCCTGAGGGTTTTTATATTCATCATTACAAAGAAGTTTCAAGCACTAATACAGAAGCGTTGGATTTAATTGATAAAGGAATATCAAATGAAACCGTCATTATTGCCGACAAACAAACAGAGGGTAGAGGGCGCACTAGAAAAAACTGGATTTCTCCCGAGGGTAATTTTTATGCAAGTTTGGTAGTAAACCTCTTTAACAATTATCTCGATAAAAGCCCGCTTTCGGTGTCATTACAGCGCGTGACGCTGGAATCTAGGAATCAAGAAGCATGGATCCCAGTGTCAAGCACTTGGATGACATCGGATGGTACTGGGATAACAGTAGGCTTAACGAGTCAAGTTAAAGACATCAGCAAATTAACAGAATTGACTTTTGTGACTGCTCTTGCTGTAGGGAATACTTTACTGTCATTTATGAATGATAGTAACATTCAACATAAATGGCCAAATGACATTCTAATCGATGGCAAGAAAATAAGTGGAATATTGCTTGAAAAAAGATCCAATTCGAATTGGCTTATTGTAGGAATTGGAATTAATGTCAATCATGCACCACTTCCAGGAACAACGTGCATTAGCAATTATGGTGAGTCTGTGTCTAACATGGATCTATTAAAGGAATTAATAATAAATTTTAATAAGCTAAGAAAGCAATGGCTATTTGATGGGTTTTATGCTATAAGAGAAATGTGGTTAAAAAAAGCATTCAAAATGAACGAGCAAATCAGTGTAAAACTAGCTGACAAATTGTATGAAGGAATTTTTGCTGATATAGATAACAGTGGTAAATTGGTGTTGCAGCAAAAGGATGGAAGCTTAATTTATTTTGATGCAGGTGAGTTATTTATTGATAATGCATTATGAATACATATGTAATTTTTGCTTACCTTATTAGTTTTACGTTGATTACCGGAGAACTGATTTTTACCATTTCTTGCTATACTAAAAGTAAAAAAATTCTAAAAAGCCTGAAAGATAATAATGAAGAAGAAACATAAGCGATTACTTATAACTTTAGGAATTTTCTGCTTTTTAAGCTGCATAGTCTTTTTTATTTTAACAACGCTCAAAGAAAATATCTCATTTTTCTATACAGTAAGTGAGGCAATAGTTTTACCAAATAGTCAAAAGCCAATCCGTGTTGGTGGAATGGTTGTTGAAAATAGCGTGATACACAACGAAAGTGAAGTGATTTTTCAAATGACAGATTTTAACAAAAGCGTTGTGGTAAAATACCAGGGAATACTTCCACCAATATTTTCAGAAAAAAGTGGTGTTGTTGTGCAAGGTAAAATGTTTGATAATAGTACCTTTCTTGCAGATACAGTGTTTGCAAAACATGATGAGAACTATATGCCGAAAGTTTTAAAATAGATTCCCTAATTCAGCTATATTGAAACGATATATAGAGAGAGTAACAGCCTGCTAGCAAGCTGTTGCCTTTTTTATTAAAGCAAACTGTTCTCTTCGCCAGTAACATGGAATAATGGAGGAGCTGCTGGTGGAGGAGCAATATCTTCTAAAGCTTGTTTTAAATCACTGAGATCTTTTACTAAACCACTCTTTTGATCACCAACATCTTTAATTAGTTTTGTAACTTTTTTCTCTTCATCTGTTAATATCGTATTTAACTTACCAATGAGGTTTTGATTTATACTATCGACCATCTCATCAATAACATTTTGAGCATGAGCACCTGCTATAGTTTTTGTTAGTTGTTGCTCCGTGAAGTCTTTCCCCTGGCTTTTTAGCTTGAAAGGTCCAATGGTATTAACTTTTTGCTCATTATTTTCTGTTGCAAAACCTTGTACATTGTTTTGTAGACTTTTATCTGTTCTCATATGAGTTACCTCCATAACATTATTAATAATTTAAACTAGCTGCTACGCGCATCAGACAACCTTTTTCCAAACTCGTAAGCACTGGCTTACAAGTACTCAGATTCATGGTAAGCGTATTCTTCAACTGCTATAAATTCAGTGTTAGTATCTTGGGAAATACGGGGTGATGAACGCAAACTTTCCAACGCTTCGCTGTATACAGGTGGGGGTAGAAGTTCTTCTAGCTTCTCATAAACCTCTTTTAGCTTTTCATTTTGTTCTTCAAGTTTCCCTTTTAATGCATCAATAATAGCTTTAGACTGATCTTGATTGCTGAGATCACCAATCACAGCTGTCACTTTCTCATAAGGCAGTTTGTGAATAATCTCTTTAAGCTCTTCTGCACCTACGTTATCCAAAAGTTCCTTAAACTGCTTATTAGACATATTGCGAGCAAAGGCTTGAAGTTTACCTGGATTGTCAGCTAAAGACTTAATAATAGTTTGAATCCTATTAGGATCGGTTAAGTCCTGAGCTATTGCTTCGAGTTTCTTATGGTCGAGTTTATTAACTAAGTCTTTCAGTTGGTCTTCCTGCAGGTTATTTACTAAAGCTTTTAACTGATCACCTTCTAATTCTTTGGAAAGTATTGTCAAGTGGTGCTCAGCCAAATCTTTTGCAAGCACTGTAAATTGCTCGTCATTTAAAGTTTTAATAAGTGCTTTGAACTGATCCACTTTTAAGTGAGGTAAAATTTCTTTTACTTGCTCTGGATTTAAGTCTCTCACTAGAGCTTCAAGCTGAGCATCATTTAAAATAGGAACAATTATTTGTAATTTTTCTGGATTTAGTTCCTGAGCAAAAGTTTGTAATTGGTGATTGGTTAGATGATCCACTAAAGCTCGGAGTTGCTTATTACTAAGAATATTGGCAAAAATCTTTAGTTGCTCATCTGTTAGGCCTTCAACAAGAACTTTGGTAAACGTGTTTGATAGTGTTATGTCTTCTGGTATATTAGATGATATTATATCCTTTATTGTTTGTTCCCTGCTGTGCAATTTAATATATTGAAGTGCTTCATTGTCAAGTGAATCGATAATATTTCCTTGATCATCTGAGAAATAATATTTATCGGTATCTGACTCTTCCCATGTTACATATTGATATTCTACTGGTTGTATATCAAGGAAAATTCGACTGCGTTTTACGTTAGAAGAAAAAGTTTCTATAGCCTGGTTGGTCAGTGATAACTTCATTAGTTGGTCATTGATATATGCAAAGGAATGCGGATTATTTACATAATCTAGTTTAATATTTCTAAAACTTCCCCCAATAAAAACCTTACAATTTGTGAATAGATTTTCATTATCAGCACAATAATAACTTTCTCCTGCTAAATCTTTTTCACCTTCCCGTACGCAGGAAAGAGGTATTCTATTCCCCTTAGGATCACAAAATTTTATAGGTAAATCTAGTGCTATATCACTTTCATCATCCAGTGGTATGAACCCAACTTTAGCAAGCTTATTCCAAGTTAGCCCTTTGCTATCCACTTGATCTTCAGGCATCTTATTGTTGTCCACCTGATCTTGCAATATCTTCCATTTGGTTGCGTTGAGCAATTTTTTCCCAGGCACCATCTTAAAAACATTTTTCTTTCCACTCATAGGCATTACCAATAAATTAATTGTTAGTATTCTAACATTTATTGATTAATTTATTGTTAAGTTAGTATATATCAGAATTATAATAACAAACATTACTTGCATAAAGAAAAGTTACAGAAAGAGGGATTTTTTAGGAAACTAGTATAAAACACTCCTAGATTAAAATAAGCTGTTTTGACAGGTTTTGTGGCGTGCTAGAGCTAATATAGACTGGTGGAGGCAAGCGGGATCGAACCGCTGACCTTCTGCGTGCAAAACAGATGCTCTACCAGCTAAGCTATGCCCCCAATTCTTGCTTAAAGCATAATTCACTCAGGCTGAAATGCAAGAAATATTTATCTGTTATAGCTAAACTGACTTAGATTTACTGACAATTTGAAAAACCGTCATTCCGCTACGTGTTAGCGGAATCTATAGCTAAAGTGACTTAGATTTACCGATAATTTGAAAAGCAAAAATTCATCATCCCGCTGCTTGTTAGCGTGATCTAGAGACACCGCGGCGGTATGACGTAGGAAAACCTTTCTTGGGTTAGCTATATGCTGAGGCGGTATAACGTGTTAGCTATAGGCTATTGCTAAGCATTATAATAGTGCACAAATTCTGTAGGGTATATACAGTTTTCTATTTTTCTTGTCTCCTTAGCGTTATACTTCACACCATCCAAATAAATCTGTGAACTGAAAATTAACAAGAAGTTTTCCTTTAAAAATTTTTTTAAATTATCTATAGATTTTTTAACTACTAACGCAGTATATTATATAATTTATTTAATCACACATGAAAATTTTAGTTTGATTAAAACGGATAAAAACTATATTACTGTTTAGTATAGCTGAAAAATGAAATGATCCCGTAGCTCAGTCGGTAGAGCACCTGACTTTTAATCAGGGGGTCACGCGTTCGAACCGCGTCGGGATCACTCACAAATTTTGAAAAACATGCTAAAAGAACAAGATAAAATATTCACCAACCTAAATGGTAAAGAAACTCCACTACTTAAGGGTGCAAAAAAACGTGGTAGCTGGCAAAAAACAAAAGAGTTACTGGATTTAGGATCAGAAAAAATCACTGATGAAGTAAAGAAATCTGGCTTGAGAGGTCGAGGGGGTGCAGGATTTTCCACCGGCCTTAAGTGGAGCTTTATGCCTAAAAATCTTCCAAAAGCATATTTAGTAGTCAATGCAGATGAGTCAGAACCTGGTACATGTAAAGATAGAGATATATTGCGATATGAGCCACATAAGTTACTTGAGGGAATTCTCCTGGCCGGCAAAGCGATCAGCGCATCAGTTGCGTATATTTATATCAGGGGTGAATTTCATAATGAATATTTAGTTCTAAAAAAAGCACTTGAGGAAGCCTATAAAGAAAACTTAATTGGAAAAAATGCCTGCAAATCAGGTTATGATCTTGATGTGTTTATCCATAGGGGTGCAGGAGCTTACATATGTGGGGAAGAAACAGCTCAACTCGAATCAATTGAAGGAAAAAAGGGCTTTCCTCGCATGAAACCTCCATTTCCTGCAGGTGTTGGACTTTTTGGATGCCCAACCACAATAAACAACGTTGAAACTATAGCCATGGTTCCAGATATTCTAAATCGCGGAGGAGAATGGTTTGCATCTCTTGGTAAACCAAATAATACTGGTACCAAGGTCTTTTGTATTTCAGGGCACGTAAACAACCCGTGTAATGTTGAAGAAGAGCTCGGAATTCCACTACGTGAATTGATTGAAAAGTATGCATGTGGAGTGCGAGGAGGTTGGGATAATTTACTTGCTGTAATACCTGGTGGGTCTTCAGTGCCATTAATTCCAAAATCTATATGTGATACTATTGAAATGGATTTTGATTCATTAAAAGCTGCACAATCAGGGCTTGGTACTGCTGCTGTAATAGTGATGAATAAATCAACTGATATAATAGCTGCAATAGAGAGGTTATCACACTTTTACATGCATGAGTCCTGTGGACAATGCACACCGTGCCGTGAAGGTACTGGATGGATGTGGAGGATTATGAAAAGGATGGTAGCAGGAAATATTAAGCCTGATGAAGTAGATAAGCTGCTTGACCTTACAACTCAAATAGAAGGACATACAATTTGCGCGCTTGGTGATGCTGCAGCTTGGCCGATTCAAGGATTAATAAGACATTTTCGCCATGTTATCAAAGAGAGAGCGCTAGTTTAACTCTACTCATACTTCTTAAGCCGTTTTGCTACTTAGCAACCAGAGCTAAAAAATATTGATTCCCTTCTCTTTTAGGTGCCAATTCTACCTTTGCAATATCTTCAGTGTCTCTAATTAGCCGTTCTAATTTTTGCAGTCCGACTTCAGTGTTTATAAGCTCTCTGCCCTTAAATCTCATTGTAACTTTGATTTTATGTCCGTGAGCAAGTAAGTCTCTTGCTTGACGCAATTTTGTTTCGTAGTCGTGATCACCAATATTAGGACCCAGTTTAATTTCTTTTATAGTTAATGTTTTTTGTTTCTTTTTTGCTTCACTTGCTTTCTTTTTTATATCATACTTTTGTTTGCTATAATCCAGAATTTTACATACTGGAGGGGTTGAATCAGGTGCAATTTCCACCAAGTCTAAACCAACACCCTGTGCAAATTCCAAAGCTCGTTCTATTGGCACGATTCCGACCATTTCACCACTATGATCAACTAAGCGTACCTCCTTAGCTGTGATGAACCCATTAATTCTGTTTTTATTGTTCTTTTTAACTTGCAAACTTTAACTCCCTTAATTCAAATTAATACTTTTTAACAGCGATTCATTAGCCTTTTCCAAAGAAAAAGACTCCTGTCTTTCCGATCCTAAATTTCTTACTGACACAGTTTTACTTGTAACTTCATTTTTGCCTACAATCCACAATATAGGAGTCTTGTTTGAACTATGCAAACGTATCTTATAACTAATTTTTTCATTGGTCAAATCAGTCTTGACTCTCACACCTTGTTCTTTTAAAATATTGCTAATTTCTGTGGCATAACCGTCAGCTTCATTTGTAATGGTCAGAATAGCAAGTTGCGTTGGAGCAAGCCAAACTGGAAATTTTCCTGCATAATTTTCTATCAAAATTCCGATAAAACGCTCAAAAGTCCCAAGAATTGCCCTATGTAACATGACAGGGTGATGCTTGTGCCCATCTGCCCCTATATAAAAAGCTCCCAGACGTTCTGGTAAAATGAAATCAACTTGTAATGTTCCACATTGCCAATTTCTGCCTATTGCGTCTTTCAAAAAGAACTCTAACTTTGGACCATAAAATGCACCTTCACCAGGGTTAAGTTTATAACTCAAGCCCGCTTCTTTAACGGCTTCAAGCAGCGCTTTTTCAGCTCTATCCCACACTTCATCATTACCTGCTCTAATATCTGGACGGTCTGAAAATTTCACAGAAATTTCATTAAATCCAAGCTCTGAATATACTTCTTTTAAAAGGTCACAAAACTTTATAGTCTCAGAATTCGCTTGTTCTTCCATACAAAAAATGTGTGCATCGTCTTGCGTAAAACCACGCACTCGCATCAGTCCGTGCAATGATCCTGAGCTTTCATTTCTATGGCATGTGCCAAACTCTGCCATACGTATCGGTAAATCACGATAGCTTCTGGTGAGAGAATTAAAAACCTGCACATGACAGGGGCAATTCATGGGTTTTATTGCTAGCTTTTTGCTTTCAGACTCGTCAACAGTAAACATACTTTCACGAAACTTATCCCAATGTCCAGATCTTTCCCATAGCTCTTTGCCTACTAAAATAGGGGTTTTTACCTCAAAATAGCCATTATTTATCAACTTCTTTCTGATGTAAGACTCAAGAACATTATATAAAATATATCCTTGTTCATGCCAAAAAACCTGCCCGACAGCTTCCTCTTGAATGTGAAATAAGTCCATATCCTTAGCAATTTTGCGGTGATCGCGTTTCTCCGCTTCCTTGAGACACTCAAGATAAGCGTTTAATTCATCCTGATTTCTCCATGCTGTGCCATATATTCGCTGCAAAATTGGGCCCTTTGCATCACCTCGCCAGTATGCACCCGCTACTTTCATAAGTTTAAACGCTTTAACTCTGCTGGTTGATGGTGAGTGCGGACCACGGCATAGGTCTACAAAATCGCCCTGTCTATAAACAGTTAGGTTTTCACTCTCTGGTATGGATGAGATAATATCAACCTTATATTTTTCGCCTATACCACTAAAGAAATCAATTGCCTGTTTGCGAGTCCAAACCTCTCGAACAAATCTGTGATTACTTTTTACAATCTCTTTCATTTTCTTTTCTATTGTGGTAAGATCGTCCGTAGTAAAGGCACGACTTGTAGCAAAGTCATAGTAAAAACCGTCCTGAATTGTTGGGCCAATAGTAATCTGAGTATTAGGAAATAGCTCTTTCACTGCCTGCGCCATTATATGAGCAGCATCATGCCTTATTATATCTAAACCCGCTTCGTCACTCAGTTGTATCACCTCTATCTCTGCATCAGATTCAATTTCACGTGAGAGATCATACAACTCACCGTTTACTTTCAATGCAACTGCTTCTTTCAAAGCATCCGGTTGTAATATATCAAAGCTAGTGACTATACCACTGTATTCTTTCACTTTTTGTTCGGTTGAAAAGGTAACTTTAATCATTTATCGACCCTTTTGTCTAACCCTCTCTTTGTCATCCCAGTGCGTGACACTGGGATCCATCTTATTTTTATAATGGAAATTAGTTTAACGTATGCTCCTAAAATCTGTTGTCCATTGCACAATTTGCAAATATTTTTATACCTGGATCCCAGTGTCACGCACTGGGATAACAAAAAAAGGAACACTGAAATGACAGAAAAACAGCACCTGGGTAACAGAGGAATGATTTGAAAGCTATAAATTTTTAACATCAGTAGTACGGTCTATTCTTTTTTAACCTGAGTGCAATTGCGTCTTCCCAAACTTCACCATTACGCAATAACTTTTCTTTATTGTACATTAGCTCCTCTCTTGTTTCAGTAGCAAATTCAAAGTTAGGACCTTCAACGATTGCATCAACTGGACATGCCTCTTGGCAAAGTCCGCAGTATATGCATTTTGTCATATCAATATCATAGCGCGTAGTGCGGCGACTACCGTCTTCTCTTTCCTCTGCTTCAATAACTATTGCTTGAGCAGGGCAGATAACTTCGCATAATTTACAAGCTATGCATCGTTCTTCACCGTTTGGATACCTACGCAACGCATGCTCACCACGAAACCTTGGACTTAAAGGGCCTTTCTCCATAGGATACCTCAAAGTAACCTTTGGCTTAAACATATATTTTAATGTAATAACAAACCCTTTAATTAACCCTACAAAAGACCAATACCAAGCTAATTTCTTGAGCATAAAATATTTAAAACTTATATTGATAATTATAAATTATATTATCAGTTTTCAAAATAAATATTTTCACCTGAGTGACTTTTACAGCTTTTCTATATAATACATTCACTAGTATGATAGTACTGCATTAATATAAACTAGCAAGATAGATAAAAATTTCGAATATTTTCAAATTAGGTATTTTGGTTTCTTAAGTGTAATATTGCTAAGTAGTTTATATAAATAATGACAAACACAAATGAAACTATTTTCGCTTTATCGACCGTATTGGGCAAGTCAGGAGTTGCAGTCATCAGAATTTCAGGCAACTACGCGCTTAAAGCTTTAAATCATTTTCATATTAAGAAAGAAATTAAACCAAGATTTGCTACTTTAGTTGATCTATATGATGATTCCAGTCAATTGATAGATAATGGAATAATCATCTATTTCCCTGCTCCAAACAGTTTCACTGGCGAGGACGTTATAGAGTTACAAGTGCATGGAAGCAAGGCAGTCATAAAAATCATCTTGGAGGAATTATCAAAAATTTTTGTTATGGCCAGGCCTGGAGAATTCTCACTTAGGGCTTTTCTAAATGGTAAATTTGACTTAACGCAAATAGAAGGGATCGCAGATCTAATTGATGCTGAGACGAAAATGCAAGCTAAACAAGCGATTAAGCAGATATCTGGAGAATTGGAGAGACTATACAGCAATTGGAGGCAAAGATTAATAACGATACAATCCAAAATCGAAGCATATATAGACTTTCCAGAGGACATTTGGGCAGAAAAAAGTGAATTGGAAAAAATTAATAATGAAGTGCAATCTCTCATACAGTTGATACAAGAGCATTTAAATGATAATAGACGGGGCGAAAGGTTGCGTGAGGGTTTACATATTGTAATAACTGGTGAACCAAATGTCGGTAAATCAACTCTGTTTAATTTCTTAGCCAAGCGTGATATTGCTATTGTTTCTGAATATGCAGGCACAACAAGAGACGTGCTTGAAGCTCATATTGACATTGGCGGATACCCAATCATTCTCTCTGATACTGCTGGAATTCGTGAGAGTTCAGACCCGATAGAATCAGAAGGCATAAGTCGAGCAAAAAAGAGGTCTTTTGAAGCTGATTTAAGAATAGAACTATTTCTTTTTGAACAACGTTATAATATCAATTGCAACGTTGTAAATAGCGATACTATTTATGTATTGAGCAAAGCTGACGATGCAATTAATGACAGAAGTATACTGATTGGCGGTGTAGATTTTCTACCTATTTCTATTTTAAAGGGAATAGGTACAAACAAGTTGATCTCTCTCATAAAAAGGAAGGCAGAGGAAAAATTTGGGCGCGATAGAGACACTCCTGTGATTACTCGGCAAAGACATAGGAGTCACATGCAGAAAGCACTGGAACATTTACAACGTTTTAATATCGATAATCCAATTGAGTTGATATCTGAAGATTTGAGGCTTGCTGCATTTGAACTTGGTGCGGTGATTGGAATTATTAATGTTGAGGAAATATTGAGTAGTGTGTTTAGCAACTTTTGCGTGGGCAAGTAAAGCTTTTATAGATTGCTTAAAATAAAATGTTGTGATAGAAAAGAAATGGACGGATGGCCGAGCGGTTTAAGGCACCAGTCTTGAAAACTGACGTACGTGATGAGCGTACCATGGGTTCGAATCCCATTCCGTCCGCACAGCATCCCGTTATGTTAGCTGATTTTTAGAGCTTTATGTGGTTCATAATGCTGGAAATCTTATCTAATCTAGCCACATCTTTTAAAAATACATCCCTTTGTAAATTGACCTTATTAGCGAAGAAAGCTAATATCTATAAATAGATTACCATCTGAATATGAAAACCGATATAGTAATAATAGGTGCAGGGCCTATTGGAATATTCACTGCTTTTCAAGCGGGAATGCTTGATATGAGATGTCATATAATAGATGTTTTGGATCAAGCAGGAGGACAATGCACAGCTCTTTACCCAGAAAAGCCAATATATGATATACCTGGTTATCCTGTAATTACTGCCCAAAAATTAATTGAGCAATTAATGGAGCAAGCTTCACCATTTGAGCCTGTTTACCATTTAAGTCAAAAAGTGGAAAAGATTTCGAATAACTGTGATCAAAGCTTTACTATCATAACTAACACAGGTACAGAGGTAAAATGTAAGGCTGTTATTGTTGCTGCAGGTAACGGAATGTTTGAACCTAACCGTCCACCCTTAAGTGGTATATTAGAATACGAAAATAAATCTGTATTTTACAGTGTAAATAAAATTTCTGATTTTCAGGACAAAACTATAGTCATTGCAGGGGGAGGTGATTCTGCAGCTGATTGGACTGTAGAACTTTCTAAAGTTGCAAAGAAAATTTATGTGATACATAGAAGAAAGGAATTTCGCTGCACTCCTGAAACTAGAAATAAATTAGAATCACTTGAAAATAATGGAAAGATAGAACTGGTAGTGCCATATCAATTACACGAACTAGCAGGAGGTAATGGGCAATTGAGCGCAGTGATAGTAAAAAACATTGCCTCTAAGGAAGAAAAAGAAATATCCGCTGATTTTTTGCTGCCATTTTTTGGATTGTCAATGAATCTTGGGCCAATAAACAGTTGGGGTATAGAGTTAGAACATGGCCGCATAACTGTCGACCCAGCTACACTTAGAACCAGTAGAGATAGAATATATGCAATCGGAGATATAGCTACTTATTCAGGCAAACTAAAGTTAATATTAAGTGGTTTTGCCGAGAGTGCCATGGCTTGTTATGACATATACAAAGTAATCCACAACTCTCCAGTCAATTTTCAATACTCGACTTCAAAGGGAATTCATGGGAAAGAAAAACTTACTTGACAAACTCCGCCAGCCCCCTTATTATGATAATAATGGTATTTATGACTCAAAACTTGTTTTTGACCTGCAGGCTCAATGACAAAATTCAGTAAAAAACTCAGGGTATTTATTGGCGGATTACATAAAATTATAGCGGCTGCATGTCTTTTTTATTTTTTCTACATTCAGCCAAATCGCGCTTATTTTAAGCGTTAGCACATTATTACAGCGCCACTTACAGTAATATAGAGTCAAAACTCGCACCACGGGGTTTCTTTTGCCTTTTTTTTCGTTTGGTAAATTTCTTAAACATTTATAGCTAAACGACAACCGTCATCCCGCTACTTGTTAGCGGCTAAGAGATACCGCGGCGGTATGACGGTCTGCGGCGGTATGACGGTTCGCGGCGGAATGACGGTTAAGCAATTCGTTATCCCGCTATGTGTTAGCGGGATCTATGCTGGGAGATACCGCGAATGAATCGCAGTATGACGGTCTGCGGCGGAATGACGGTTCGCGGTGGAATGACGGTTAAGCAATTCGTCATCCCGCTACGTGTTAGCGGCTAAGAGATACCGCGGCGGTATGACGTAGGATTGCTGTCATCCCGCTGCGTGTTAGCGGATGAGATACCGCGAATGAATCGCGGTATGACGTTCTGCTGCGTGTTAGCGGCTAAGAGATACCGTGAATGAATCGCGGTATGACGGTCTGCGGCGGTATGACGGTTCGCAGCGGAATGACGGTTAAGCAATTCGTTATCCCGCTATGTGTTAGCGGGATCTATGCTGGGAGATACCGCGAATGAATCGCGGTATGACGGTTCGCGGCAGATGACTGCGTGCGACCAGAAAAAACATAGACCCCAAGTGTCAGCTACTTTCATGACACCATTATAAAGTGTCACGCGCTGGGATGACGAAGAAAGAGCATAAGGCATTGTGTTTTACGTTGTGCATTTTATTAACCGACACTATAAACAGCATCCTTACAATTATGAGATTGAATCACAACTTGCTCAAGCGTTAAACTGCAACGTTTTGCGTCCTTACTGTGATTTTCCCCAAGAACATTTGTCCTCTCTTGTTTTATTTCCTGAGTGAATTCCTCATTAACACCTTCAGCGCCAATCTTTTCCCGAGAGTATATAAGATTAGTACAATTTGTTTTTCTATAGTAATGTACACCAAGACACAAAATTAATAATGCAAGTACACCCGAGCCTATAAGTAATGATAGGCCTATGTCATTAGTCAAAGGGTTCTGGTAAAATTTTTGTACACCATTAACACCATTTGTTGCAAGTAGCCCTAAAGGAAGTGCTACATTTGCAGCAATTACACTGGCTAATAATGCAGTAAATAGTGGTCTGTCGTCGATTACTGATTCTATTTTGTTAGTTCTGCTAACTACTTTTTCGTCAATGTTGATGAAGTCATTCTTAGATTCCCAAGCATTAAGTACAAAATTTGAATGAGTGCCATTGCTATATTCTAGCCTTACAGATTTCATCACTTTGTCCTTTGGCTGGTGTTCTAACACCTTAGCTAAAATTTCATCCGCATCTTTCCCTTGGGTTTGATATTCTCTGGTATTTCTAAATTGCTTTATTGAAAAAAATATTGTGCTAATTGCAAGCAATGAAACGAGCGCAATTGCTGGTATAGTAATATAGTTTGGATTAATTTTAACCAATTCGGCAAGTGTTGCTTTATCTTGCAAATTCACCAAAATTGCAGGTATGCTGAGCATAACAGCAATTACACCAGAAATTATAAAGCCCTTCTGCTGCAAGGCATATTTTGCTCTTGGCCAGGATCTGTTTGCTTTCTTACTCTCTAAAGTTGCATTGCTATTTGTATCAAATTCACTCAAAGACTTTTCAGAGCCATCTTCGCTTTTATACGATGGTGGAGGAGTTAAAGGTGTACTGCCGGATAGACCTACTTTTTTAGAAGGATCTTTCTCTTCTGAGTTTTGACCACCTATTCTACTATCTGAACTCTCTTTCGAAGTTTTTTTACTATGATTCTCCGGACCATCATCAACTGGATTCTCAAGATTCTGTATAGGCTCTTTAATCCATTTTTCTACTTTGTCTAAATAACCATCATCCCCTGCTCCGTCTGTTCCTATTGTTGGCTCACTAGATACATTAACCCCTTTAAATGCAATATTGTTTGTTTCCTCTTCCCTGACATCAACTTCCGCTATTTCTTGATCTATATTTTCTAAGAGACCCTTCATATCTTTTTCTAATAATCCTTCCTTGATGCTTTTATAAAAGTCATCAGCAGGATTAATGCCCCGCTGATTACCATCAACTAACATGACTTTTTGCGGTAACATACCTTTGTCTTTCTTATATGCTTTTAAAAGAGATAAAACACATAGATGTTTTCCAATTTGTGGATCTTGAGGCTCATTCATTCTTTTAACTACTTCTGCTGAATTTAGTGGATCTTGACGCTTAGTCGTTCCTCCAACTACTTTAATACCTTGCGCCTGCTCTTCTGTTAAACCTAAATGATTTTTCACTACATACTCTACTGCTTTTATGTATTTTGCAGACGATACAATAGCAACTTCTACTCCGCTTGAAAGTGCAGAACCTAATACAGACCTTAGCTTTTCTTTATTTTTGATTCCTGAGCCTCCCTTTTGTAAAAATTCTTCTATTTCTTCTTTAATTACTGCTTTTTCTTTGCCAGAATCATAATCATCATACCCCGTGGATGTAAAGAAATTGCACATAGAATGATTTGTAATTGTTTGATCAAAGTCAAATATTAATAGTGCATTCTCTTCAGACGATGGTAGATTCGTTACTGGTCCCATATTTACTCCAAAATTAATTATTAATGCTGCATTGATTACACTATAGTTATTAAGATATAGTAAATACCAATTTACGGATAATTATTAGTATAGAAATTGTCTATCAAAGATTCTTTCATTCAGAGGGTAATCTTTGTCAAAAAGCAAAGTGATTGTGTTCTCATGGTCTTTTTGTATTTTTATCTGTGATATATCATGAAATTCTTTGTAATCTGATACTACAAGTGCTGGAAGGTTTTTTGTGTCGTTAATGTCAATTTGTACGATTGTATCGTTTGATATTAACGCTCCATTCCAATGCCTTGGGTAATAGCTATTGATAGAGGTTAATGCAAGTAAATTTGAATTTAGCGGCAAGATTGGGCCACCGGCAGAGAAGTTATATGCAGTGCTACCTGTGGGAGTAGATAATATTACTCCGTCCCCTCTAAATTTTTCTACTTTTAGCTTATCATTAATAGTGATATTCATTTCTACTATTTGGTTTGCTTTTCTAAAAACATATACCTCGTTTACCGCTATGTAGTGATACCTCTTGCCACTTGTGTCTGTTGCTTCCATTTTTAGCAAAGTTAACTGAGTTGAAGTTGCATGTTCTATATGATCAATTAAATCTTCACTGCGGCTAAAGCATTTATTCATCAAAAACCCAACATTGCCGGTATTTACCCCATACACATGCATGTTTTTATTTTCTATGACGTAATTATGCAAGGTACGCAGCATAAAGCCATCACCGCCAACAACTATCAGTAGATCAATTTCGGACTTATTTTCTTCTGTTATATTGATAAAATTAAGTTTCTTTAATAGTTTAGATACTCCCTGCGATTTTGGTGATTGAGAAGCAACATAGCCTATATTTTTGTATTTATGCATGCTTTAGTAAACTCTCTAAAACTTAAAGAGGAGGAAAGTTAGAAAATGCTTCCATATTTATCGTTAAACTTAGCTAATTTGCTAGTTTTATTTGTTGATCCACTTGCCAAACTTCCAGTCCATGCAGGATGAGTTAGAGGATCTCTATCAAGTTTTATCTTATCACCTTCCTTTCCATAAGTGGAACGAGTTTCAAACTCTTGACCATCTGTCATGACTATAGTAACCTTATGATAATCAATTTCTGCCATTGTTGCTTATAAACTTTTAGTCAGTTAATATTCTAGTGAACTTAATTCACTAAGTCAATCATTATTCTAAAATATTGACAAAAAATAAATAAAATGTTATACTTAATAAGGAATAGATAATAGTTATCATGATTTTTGCTTTCCCTGGTCAGGGCTCTCAGTTTGTAGGAATGGGAAAGAGCTTATATAGTGAGTTTTCCGTTGCAAGACAAGTATTTAATGAAGTGGATAGCATATTGGGTAGAAAGCTGTCTCATTTAATCTTCAACGGTCCTATTGAAGAATTAACCATTACAGAAAACGCTCAGCCAGCTATAATGGCAGTGTCAATCGCGACGCTACGTGTTACCGAGCATGTGTTTGGTGAATCTCTTTTTTCTAATTATGGAATTAAATATGTTTGTGGGCATTCAGTCGGTGAATATACAGCGCTATGTGCTGCAGGGGCATTGACTCTTGAGTCTGCAATCAAGCTGCTGAAAATTCGCAGCGAAGCAATGCATGAAGCTTCTTTGAAATGTGAAGGGGGAATGGTTGCATTGCTTGGAGCGGAGCTAAACGAAGTGGAAGATGTTTTAAAATCAGTCCAGATTGATAGAGTTTGTGAAATTGCAAATGATAACGGTGGTGGGCAAATAGTTATAAGTGGCACTAGAGAGGTTCTTGAAATATTACCCGATTTGCTCAAGAACTTGAACATCAAGAGATTAGTTAAGTTACAGGTTAGTGGACCTTTTCACTCATCTCTTATGAAACCTGCTGATGAAAAAGTTTTGCAATTTTTGGAGGGTATTAAAATAACCCGTCCTATAGTTCCTTTGATATCAAATGTTACAGCTAAAGAGGAGAATGATCCCAAAGTTATAAAAGCTTTACTTGCTAAACAAGTCATAAGCAGAGTGAAATGGAGAGAAATGGTTTTGTATATGGCAAGCCGTGGCATTAACAAATTTGTTGAAATTGGCCCTAATAAAGTTTTATCTAATCTAGTTAAAAGAATTGACCAATCTATCAGTACAAAAAATATAGGTAATATTGGTGATATTGAAGGCTTCTTTAATGAATCATTAATATTGACAGCAAAGAATTTAAAAGTAAAAGCGTATAGCTAGCATTAAAGTAAAAATTGGGCTATTTATTTACTTTTATTATTGATAGCAGTAAAATGTCAAACATCGACACTAAAGAATATGATCTAACGTTAGGTGATACCACAGTTAAGCTTTTTATTAAAAGTAGCGATACAAGTGGAATCAATTTTATCAATGTGCATCAAAATGAAGTAACTTCAAAAGAAGCTGGCGAGCGTATAATCCAGCAGTTTGGTGGAAGAATGCTGTACATTACCCATGGTGATGGTACCCCACGCAATGTAGAATTTTACTTAAATGGTGAGCGGTATGAATTCGATCCCAATCGTATATTTGACAACGTGGGTGCAGAGGCTAGTTTAAAAGAATTTGGCAATTTTTCAGAAGGTGCTTTGAAAGCAGTTAGAAATTTTGCAGAAAAAATTTTAGATTTCTTGCTTCCTGGTCAAGACCATGTCATCGCTCTGCATAATAACTACAACTCTCCCAGCTACTCATTCAAAAGCTATTTTTCTCCACCACTTTCCCGTGATGTACTGAAGATTTATTCAGAAGTATGTCCAGAAAGCGGAACGGGTGAGTTTTTCTACACGACAGTTGAAGATTGGTTTGAGGCTTTAAAACAGAAGAGAGTTTTTAATATAATATTGCAAAACAACAAAGCGGTTGAAGACGATGGTTCTTTATCTGTATATGCTGGAGAAAACAATATTCGGTACTCTAATGTGGAAGCAGAGCATGGTCATTTAGAGCAGCAAATAGATATGCTATCTGCTATGCACAGTGTTTTGTTTCCTAATGAGAACCAACCCTCAACAGTAGAGTTATAGTAGCATAAGGTGTACTATACAATCAACGAACTACCTGTCATTTCATCAGGTTTCTTAATTCTAAGTAGCTGTAAAATAGTAGGGGCAATATCAGATAACCTTCCGTCTCTTAGTTTTAGATTATCGCAAGACACAATAAATGGCACTTTATTTAGAGTGTGTGCTGTATGAGGTGTATTATTTTCTTTATCGAACATACATTCCACATTACCATGGTCTGCAGTAACAATTAATGCGGTGTTGCTTGACTTTTTAACAGCACTCAGCACTTTCGCAAGACAACCATCTACAGCTAGCACAGCTTTCTCGGCTGCTTTTATATTACCTGTATGCCCTACCATATCAGGATTAGCGTAATTTACAACTATCAGTGCGAATTTTTGGGAGTGAATTTTTTCTACAAGCTTTTCTGTGAGCTTGAAGGCTGACATTTCGGGCTGCAAATCATAAGTTTGAACTTTTGGTGAGGGAATGAGTATTCTTTCTTCACCAGAGAAAGGTTCTTCTTTTCCACAATTGAAAAAGAAAGTCACATGAGCGTATTTTTCGGTTTCAGCGATGCGTAATTGTTGCAATTTATTGTCTTCTATTGTTTGTCCTAAAGTGTTAGCAAAAGATATAGGAGGAAAAATATAAGGAATTTTGAGATCTTCTTTATATTTCATCATGCTTAAAATTGAAGAGAGTTTTGCTATTTCAGTATGGTTTGTTTCACTAAGCAAAATACTTGCTAATTGTATCATTCGATCAGCACGAAAGTTAGCCAACAGCACTCCATCTTCTGGTTTTATACCTTGATAATCACCTATTACTGCAGGCCTGACAAACTCATCAGTTATGTTATTTTGATAATTTTCATCAATCAACAATACTGCATTATCATGACGAGGTGCCTTTGCAAATGCGATAGCCTCATAAGCTTCAATTGTTCTCTCCCACCTGTTATCACGATCCATAGCATAGTAACGCCCAGAAACAGTAGCAATTCTTATGTCATTTCCCTTTATACTCTTTATAAATTCTTGAATGCATTTTTTTCCTGAATTTGGTAATGTGTCTCTGCCATCTAAAAATGCATGTATCACCACTTTGATTCCATACTGTGATATTTTATTTGCTAAAGTCGAAATATGCTTTTGATGCGAATGAACACCGCCATCTGACACTAATCCCATTATATGGCATACTCCGTTCTTACTTTTTAGATTACTAATAAAACTTTGTAGATTTACATTGTTTTCTATTGTTCCAATCTCTTGATTAATGCGCTGAAGGCTTTGCATTACTACTCTACCACTGCCAATATTCATATGGCCAACTTCTGAATTACCTATTTGACTACCTGGTAACCCAACATCAGCTCCACAGGCGGATAAACTGCATTTTGGATAATTAGAGCTAATATATTGCCAACAGGGTGGATTTGCGTTGCTAATAGCATTATATTTACTGCTTTCTACGCCATTTCCCCAGCCATCTAGTATACATAAAACGATTGATTTAATGCCCATATAAGATTAACACTAGAATTTCATAGAGAAGAGCTCCCCGGGCCGGGTTCGAACCAGCGACCATTTGGTTAACAGCCAAATGCTCTACCACTGAGCTACCGAGGAATAAACCATCTTTAATTTATCACGTTGAACGTTGATTGTAAACGTTTTTTGTATACTTTGTAAGAGCCTGTTCAAATTCACTTCGCTTTATTACTTCAACAGTTGCACCAATAATATCTTTTATTTGCATTGCAAAATTCCTTCCTGTATAGCCTGCATCAACCAGTATATCTTTAACTCCAGAAAGGTTTTCTTTTGCATTGTTGACCATTCTCACAGCACTGCTGCAGCCAGTTGTTCCTGCAGTTGTTACATAAATTGCATGTGGTAAAACTTGAGTATCAACTGCGATATGGCCCTGAGATTTTTTTACCAGCATCTAGCCTTTTTCTTCAGCAGTATCTGCGTTCTTTACACTCTAAGCATCAATTATGTACAGGTTCTTAGCTATATTTCTAGCTGTAACTATAAATGTATGGATTTTTTATCGTGCCATGTTATAATTAACGTCTTGCTAAAAATTAAATATTGATGAATGAACTAAAAAAGTTAAGTATTACACAAATGCATGACGGGCTCAAAAAAAGGAGTTTTTCCGCTGTTGAACTCGTGGAGGCGCACATCAGTGCGGTTGAAAATGAGAAATTAAATGCATTTATAACAAAAACCCCAGAGATAGCAATGAAAGCTGCTAAAGCTGCAGATGAACATTTCTCTAGGCAAAAGGATGATTTAATCTCGCCACTCATGGGTATACCAGTTGGCATCAAAGATCTATTCTGTACAAAAGGAATAAAAACAACAGCATGCTCAAAAATGCTGGAAAATTTCGTTCCGACTTACGAATCTACAGTGTCTGACTTGCTTTTAAAAAGTGGAGCAGCCATGCTCGGTAAGCTTAATATGGATGAATTTGCTATGGGTTCTGCGAACACAAACAGCTATTTTGGCCCTGTTGAAAATGTGTGGATTAGAAAAAGTGATGGGGAAAAAGTTGTTCCTGGTGGATCATCTGGTGGATCTGCAGCATCGGTTGCTGGATTTTTATGCGCTGGAGCGTTAGGAAGCGACACCGGTGGATCTGTACGCCAACCAGCAGCTTATTGTGGAGTAGTTGGAATAAAGCCAACTTATGGAAGATGCTCGCGTTTTGGTATGATTGCATTTGCGAGTTCTCTGGATCAAGCAGGAGTCATTACTCGTTCTGTCTCTGATTCAGCATTAATGCTGGAAGCAATTTGTGGCTATGATAAAAAAGATTCAACATCGAGCGAAAAGCCAGTGCCTAAATTTTCTAGCTTTATAAATGGTAATGTCAAGGGTAAGTGTATTGGTATACCAAAAGAATATAGGATGGATGGAATTTCAGAGGAAATAGTTCATAATTGGGAAAGAGTTGCTTCCTATTTAAAAGAAAATGGCGCTGAAGTTGTTGACATTACTCTGCCACATACTAAATATGCAATACCGGTGTATTATTTAATCTGTTCTGCTGAAACTTCATCCAATCTTGCTCGTTACGATGGTGTGCGTTATGGATTAAGGGTTGATGCTGATACCCTTGAAGAAATGTATTCACTAACAAGAGCAGAAGGTTTTGGCAAAGAGGTGAAAAGAAGAATTTTAATTGGCGCTTATGCGCTTTCTTCAGGTCATTATAATGAATATTATGAAAAAGCGCAGTGCATTAGAGCATTAATCAGAAATGATTTTATAAAAGCGTTTGAAAAAATAGATTACATACTTGTACCATCTGCTCCAACAGAAGCTTTTGGCTTAAATGAAAAGCCAGATCCGCTAATTATGTGCATCAATGATGTGTTTACCGTGCCAGCAAGTCTTGCAGGATTACCTGCTATTTCTGTTCCTGTTGGGCTTTCCAATGAGGGTTTACCACTTGCCTTGCAAGTGATTGGAAATTATTATGACGAAGCTGGAATATTAAATGTGGCAAGTGTGATAGAGCAAAATTGCGGCAGAATAATTAGACCTTTTGCATAATCTATTTTCTGATAGTAATCTTTGCATTAAAATTTGCTTATGCTCATCAACGTACTCTATGGTTCCATTTTTAGATGAATAGCAAAAACAGGGCATATTAATCTGTTTACAAAATTTTCGTGTAACAGTTCACACTTAATTAAACAGACTAAATTCTGTAATTTTTGGATGTTGAAAAATTTACCTTACGTTGTCATTCCAGCGCATAACGCTGAAATCTGGATTTATAGAAACGGATTAAACGAAAAAACTTACTTGACAAGCTCTAAGTAATTCGTCATTCCGCTATGTGTTAGCGGATGAGATACCGTGACGGTATGACGTAGGATTGCTGTCATCCCGCTACTTGTTAGCGGGATCTATGCTGAGAGATACCACGAATGAATCGCGGTATGACGGTTCGCGGCGGTATAACGGTTAAGCAATTCGTCATCCCGCTACCTGTTAGCGGGATCTATGCCAAGAGATACCGTGACGATATGATGTAGGACTGCTGTCATCCCGCTACATGTTAGCGAGATACCGCGAATGAATCGCGGTATGACGGTTTGTGACGGTATAACGGTTAAGCAATTCGTCATCCCGCTACCTGTTAGCGGGATCTATGCTGGGAGGTACCGCGGCGGTATGATAGTTCGTGGCGGTATGACGGTTAAGCAATTCGTCATCCCGCTACTTGTTAGCGGGATCTATGCTGGGAGATACCGCGAATGAATCGCGGCATGACGGTTAAGTATCCCGCTACTTGTTAGCGGCTAAGAGATACCGCGGCGGGATGACGTAGAGTGCTTAGAAGCGGTTATTTTGCTATAAATAGCTGTAATGGCATCATCTATTTTATTGCTATCACAGCCTGTTTGTGCAAGTTCAGCATTCCCACCACAGTTTTTTTCAACTGCTATTGATATTAGTTCCTTTGCGCTAATCTTATTGATTAAGTCTTTACTTACTTTAATAATCAAAACTATTTTATCTTTTTCTGTTGCCGTGAAAGCTATTATCGTTTTTGGTTTTTGTTGCTGCAAAGCAAACTCTCTTATTACATTTGCTGGAATGTCAGTGAAAGTGTGGCTTATAAAATTTATTCCATTTATTTCAGTGCTTTTTATATTCTCTGCACTCACAAGTTTTTTATATAGGTTTTTTATTTCGGTTTCGGATTTTTTGTGTTCTTGACTTAAAACACTTAACCTGCTTGTTATTTCACTTACTGGCGCTTTTACGAATTCTGCAACTTTTTTTAAGTTAATTTCATTATCACGTACATAATTAATTGCTTCCTGACCAGTTAAAGCTTCAATTCTCCTCACTCCAAAAGCAACAGAACTTTCTGTTACTATCTTAAATAAACCGATTTCTCCAGTATGTTCAACGTGCGTGCCACCACATAGCTCTTTCGAATCTCCAATATTTACAACTCTAACCTGATCACCATATTTCTCACCAAACAACGCCATGGCTCCTTCGTCTATGGCCTGATTCATGCTTTGAATTTTTGTAGATGCAGAAAGATTTTCTCTGATTAGAGAGTTTACCATATCCTCTACCCAGAATAACTGATCTTGAGTCACTTGAGTGTTATGGCTGAAGTCGAATCTCAGTCTATCTGGTGCAACTAGAGAACCTTTTTGAGTGACATGATCACCCAAGATTTTCCTCAATGCAAAGTGCAGAAGATGCGTAGCCGAATGATTTCTTCTTAAGATTTGCCTTCTTTCCTTGTCAATGGTTGCTGTAACTATGTCACTTTTACAGATTGAGCCAGATTTAACTATGCATCTGTGCAAATACAGGTCATTAACCTTATTGGTATTCTCGACTATAATAATACTTCTACCAGGTTTGATCAGACTGCCAGTATCTCCTACCTGTCCACCTGACTCGCCATAAAAAGGTGTTTTATCAAGTATAATGGTTATCTTCTCTCCTTCCTTTGCAGAATCAATTATTTCATTTTTAGGGGAAATTATGGCTAGTATTTTCGCATCACTTACTTCATTGAACTCATAACCAACAAATTTTGTTTTGCCAAATTTATCGATCAAATCAAACCATACTTGCTCAACAGATTTTTCACCAGATCCAGCCCATTTAGCACGTGCTCTCTCTTTTTGTTCTCCCATTGCATTATCAAAACCCTTCTGGTCAAAATTTATTTTTTTCTCTTTTAAAACATCAAGTGTAATATCCAAAGGAAATCCGTAGGTGTCATATAGCTTAAATGCTGATTCTCCAGGCAAAGTATCGCCCGATTTTAAGTCTATAGTGAATTTCTCCAGGAGATTGATACCTTTCATCAAAGTGTCTTTAAAGTTTTCTTCCTCTGATTTTAACGTCGTTTCTATTAAGCTTTTGGCTCTGACTAATTCAGCTCCCATATAAGCCGAACTCGTGCTATCTATCAGCGCCGGAAAAATGCGATGGAGTAGAGAATCATTATATCCAAGCAGGTGGATATAACGCGTGGCTCTCCTAATTAATCTGCGTAATACGTAATTCCTGCCCTCATTTCCAGGAAGCACTCCTTCTGCGATGAGAAATGCAGCCGCGCGAAGATGATCTGCAATGATCTTATGCGCTATTTTATTTTCTGTTCTTCCACAATACTCTTGAGATTTATTTATCAAAGCAGAAAATAGATCAATATCATAGTTATCATGGACGTTTTGCATAACAGCCGCTATTCTCTCAAGACCCATTCCAGTATCGATGCATTTTTTTGGCAATTTGTGTAAATTACCTTCTTCATCTTTGTTAAACTCCATGAATACCAGATTCCAAATTTCAACAATTCTATCGTCGTCTTGTAAATTAGGACTCCCATGGTCATAAAAAATTTCAGAACATGGACCGCATGGACCAGTGCTTCCCATACTCCAAAAGTTATCATCCGTTGTAATTCTTATGATTTTATCACTTGAAAAGCCACTTATCTTACGCCAAATCTCGTACGCCTCATCATCAGTGTGGTAAACAGTTACGGATAATCTGTTTTTATCGAGAGACAATTCTTCAGTAATAAATTTCCACGCGAGTTCTATCGCAGTTTCTTTGAAGTAATCACCGAAACTAAAATTCCCAAGCATTTCAAAAAATGTGTGATGTCGAGTTGTATAGCCAACATTTTCAAGATCGTTGTGCTTACCGCCTGCTCTTAAACACTTTTGACTTGAGACAGCACGTTTCATTTCAGTTTTTTGTGCACCGGTAAAAATGTTTTTGAACTGTACCATACCAGCATTTGTGAACATGAGCGTTGGGTCATTTTCTGGAATCAAAGGAGAAGAAGAAACCTGCTCATGGCCATTACTTACAAAAAATTTTATAAATCTTTCTCTAATTTCGTTTAGCTTCATCGTTTTTACTGAGATTATCTATGTATAATAAGCTGCAATGAGAGTAAAATCAATTACAATACCACCACTCTCTATAGCTAACTCAAGAAAGGTTTCCCTACGTCATACCGCCGCGGTATCTCAGCCGCTAACGAGTAGCGGAATGACGAATTTGTTATTTTTCAAATTGTAGGTAAACCTAAGCCACTTTAGCTATAGATCTCAGAACTTCTAGTGACATGCACCTTGTGGTAAGAAAAAATCAATATATTCACGATAAATTTACCTCATATCTGTGTTTTATATGTGGAAATTGGAATGGAAATTTATGTAGGCAAAGAAAAAAGAATAGCAAATGTGGTAACTGAGCACTGGAGTGACATAAAAGGACCAGACAGAGATTGGCCAGAAAGGCACGAAATAGACACTGCAGAAATAATGGAGTCATGGCAACATTGTTTTATCATTGAAGTCAAGGATCAAGGTTATATTTGTGAAAATGCAGGAGAAAAGGCTGTTGAATTCTATGGTTTTGAGAAAAAGATGCGCATTGATAATAAGTATGCAATTGATGCACCATTTTTGCGACTATATAAAATAGATGCAGTCATTGATAAACTTGATACTGTAATAGAGAGTAAATGCCCAATCAATGAAGAGGAAGAAAGTGAAAGTGTTAAAATGAGGCAAGTATTGTTGCCACTTGGGAATAAAGAAGGTATAACACACATATTGGGCGTAATTACTTTTAAACTCCTTTAATATACAATTTTAATTTGATTCTTTAATAAAATTATTTATACTAATGCTTAATTACTATTAAAGAACTCAATAGTAGTGTTTGTAAATTTATTTGGAATATGAAGAGAATAAAATTAAAAACCAAATCTTCTGTTAAAAAGCGCTTTCACCTTACAGCTAAGGGTAAAGTCATTTCTACTCAGTCGGGCAAAAGGCATGGCATGGTAAAGAGAAGTAAATCTAATATTCGTAATCAGCGCGGTACAACGATTCTTGGTAAATCTGACTCGCGTATAGTTAAGCTTTATATGCCTTATGGTATTTAACAAAATGGAGGTAAAATAAAATGGCTCGGGTAAAACGTGGAGTTACTACTCATGCTCGTCATAAAAAAATATTGAAACTGGCAAAGGGTTATAGAGGACGTGCAAAAAGCTGTTATAGAATTGCATTACAAAGAGTTGAAAAAGCACTGCAATATGCTTACAGAGACAGAAGAACCCGTAAACGTGATTTCCGTAGCTTATGGATAATACGTATTAATGCAGCAGCAAGAGAGCATGGGCTTACTTATGGTAGGTTTATGCATGGTCTTACACTTGCCGGCATTGATTTAAATAGAAAAATTCTTGCTGAGATGGCCGTTAATTATAAGGATGATTTTGCCAAATTAGTAGAAGCTGTAAGTGGTAAACTAGCGGAGAATTCTTAAAGCAAAAACACCATGAGAATTATTTTCATGGGATCACCAGGATTTGCTGTTAATTCTCTGAGCTTGTTACTGAAATCAAAGAGCGAAGTGGTAGCAGTATACACTAAGGCTCCAAAACCTTCAGGACGTGGACAGAAGCCAACGAAATCTCCAATACATGTTATCGCTGAAGAAAGTAACATAGAGGTATGTACTCCTATTTCTCTAAAGTTTTCGGCAGAGCAAGAAAAATTTAGAAATTTCAAACCAGACGTTGCAGTTGTTGCTGCGTATGGATTGATACTTCCAAGAGAAATTTTGAATATTCCTAAATATGGTTGTATTAATATTCACCCTTCATTACTACCAAGGTGGCGTGGTGCAGCTCCGATACAGCACACAATTTTAGCAGGAGATCAAGAAACCGGGGTTAGCATTATGCAATTGGATGAAGGATTAGATTCCGGCCCTGTTTTAAAACAGGAAAAATTTCTTATCGAAAAGAACGATAACTACAAGACATTGCATGATAAATTGTCTGAATTAGGCAGTGATTTACTGCTGAAAGTGCTAAACGAAATTGAAAAACAGGTTCCCTTAAAACAGAACGATAATGATGCATGTTACGCTGACAAAGTGGAAGATTATAAAATTTATGCAAGTGATGCTTGTGAGGTTGCTTATAGAAAGGTTAAAGCGTTTTACCCAAAAGCGTTCATCAAGATAGAGAATAAACGTATCAGGATACTTGATGCTGACTTTGAAGCTCTCGCTTCAGAACAAGGTAAGATCATTAATGATAACATGCACATGAGTTTAAAAGGTGGCATTTTAATTCCTAAAGTTGTACAAATGGAAGGGAGAAATCCTTGCAGTATTGAAGATTTTATTCGTGGCTTAAAATCAAGCATGGTAAAAAAATTTATAGAATAGACTGCTTTAAATTAGTGTAGAAATGTAATAGCTAAATTTCCTTTTCTTAGATACAATCTTAAAAAACTTTCTGTACAAAAATGAAAATCAAAAGAGCTTTAATATCAGTATACGATAAAACGAATATAATTGATCTTGCATCGTTTTTAACGCAGCAACAAATAGAGATTCTTTCAACGGGAAATACTTATAAAGCACTATCTGATGCCGGAATAAAAACACAAGAGGTCTCAGATTACACACAATTTCCAGAGATACTGGGTGGTAGAGTAAAAACTTTACACCCTAAAATTCATGGAGGAATACTTTGCAATAGAGAAAAGCACAAAACGGAAATACAAAATCTAGGTATTGAGCCAATAGACCTGCTTATAACTAACCTATACCCATTTTGGGAGACAGTAAGTAGCGGCTCAAATGAAGATCAAATTATAGAACAAATTGATATCGGCGGAGTGGCATTAATTAGAGCTGCAGCAAAAAACTTTCGTTTTACTTCAGTTATTTCTAGCATTCAAGACTACGAAGCACTAAAAGCTGAGATGATAAAAAATAACAATGAAACAACATTGGAATATAGAAAACATTTAGCAACCAAAGCATTTGCTCTCACTGCACACTATGATTCTAATATTCACAGTTGGTTTTTATCCCAGAGTAAAAATAATGAGTTGCCAGAGTTTTTTGCACTATATGGACATAAAGTACAAGAACTCAGGTATGGTGAAAATCCCCATCAAAAAGCTGCATTTTATAGTAATCAATTTACCAAATATCCGCTAGAAAAAATACATGGGAAAGAGTTGAGTTATAATAATATAGTAGATATAGAGTCCGCACTTAACATAATTTCTGAGTTTAAAGAGCCTGCAGCAGTGATAATAAAGCACAATAACCCATGTGGCACTGCTGTTGGTGATAATGCTTTGGAGGCATATGAAAAGGCCCTATCGTGTGATGAAGTAAGCAGTTTTGGTGGTATAGTAGCTTTAAATCGGGAGATAGATTTAAAGCTAGCAGAAAAATTAAATGAGATATTTTTGGAAGTAGTGATAGCACCTTCAGTCAGCAATGAAGCACTAAAAATTTTGCAAAGAAAGAAAAATTTAAGAGTGATTATTCATAAATCTTTCCAACAAAATGTGAAATACCAAACTAAAAATGTTGTTGGTGGGTTTTTGGTACAAGAAAATAATGACCACACAATAAAAGCAGAACAAGTAACAGAATACACTACAACAGAAAAAGAAAAGGAAGATCTTATTTTTGCCTGGAAAATATGTAAACATGTGAAATCCAACGCAATAGTTATAGCAAAAGATGGTTGTGCTATTGGCATCGGTGCAGGACAAACAAGCAGAATAGATAGTGTGAACATTGCAGTAAAAAAAGCAGGTGAAAAATGTAAAGGTGCAGTGCTTGCTTCAGATGCATTTTTTCCATTCCCAGATAGCATAGTAGAAAGTGCAAAACATGGAATTACAGCTATAATTCATCCTGGTGGCTCGCTGAAAGATCAAGATGTGATAAAAGCTGCAAATGAAAATAAAATTGCTATGTTTTTCACTGGCGTTCGCAGTTTTTTCCATTAGGCTTTGTGTCTTATCGTCATACCTCCGCGGTATCTCTAGATCCCGCTAGCGGGATGACAAATATACCGCCGCGGCGCTAACAAGAGATCCCGCTGCGGGATGACGGTTGTCAGCCAAGTAGCCCCCTATGATGTCATCCCAGTGCTTGACACTGGGATCCAGGTTGCTCACAAGCAAACTAGCATAGAAAGTGGTTACAACGTTTCCGATGAGATTGCAGAAAGGCTGGATCCCAGTGTCAAGCACTGGGATGACACCCTCCTAGTAGAAACGCTTTTGTAATTGCAATATTCGTGCAATCTTCAGCTATAAACATTAAGAAATTTACCAAACGAAAAAAAAGGCAAAAGAAGCCCCGTGGTGCGAGTTTTGACTCTATATTACTGTAAGTGGCGCTGTAATAATGTGCTGACGCTTAGTTTAAGCGCGATTTGGCTGAATGTAGAAAAAATAAAAAAGACATGCAGCCGCTATAATTTTATGTAATCCGCCAATAAATACTCTGAGTTTTTTACTGAATTTTGTCATTGAGCCTGCGCAGATCAAAAACAAGTTTTGAGTCATAAATACCCTTAATACTATAATAAGGGGGTTGGTAGAGTTTGTCAAGCAAGTTTTTCGTTTAATCCGTTCCCATGAACTACCTGAAACCACAATATTCGCACAGTTGGAAAATGGTTGCGGGAGTAGGATTTGAACCTACGACCTTCAGGTTATGAGCCTGACGAGCTACCGAGCTGCTCCATCCCGCGTCGTTGTTTATTTAGTTATTATATATACAATAATAGAAAATAAAAGAATAAAATTGCGTCACAGTCACATGTCGGTATGTTTGCTAACTTTCTTTGACATAATAGTTAGTTATATACGTCATAACCTACGTAATGAAAAATATAACTTGATACTATGGTTTCCTGTATGTCAGTGTGTAGGGATTTTAACCTATTTTTCCCTAAGTTTTGAACCAAGCTGCATTTTCACTATATCTATTTTTCTTTTGCTTTCACCCATACTAATTCTGATTGCAATATTATACAGAAAGTACGCAATATTATGCATTGCTTTAATTGCAGTGCTCATAGGGTTTACAGCCAGTAAATTAAGAACAGCTTTAGTAGACACTTAAATTCTTGATAAAGAGAGATATGTAAAAAATATCGTTGCCATAGTGAAGGACATTAATGACAGGGGCTCATACAAACAATTTCTGCTTTCTGTCTCTACTATCTCAAAATCCTCTCCTGTCATCCCAGCACCCCCTTTTGTCATCCCAGCTGGGATCCAGAAAAAAAAGATATTGATTCCAGCGTTGCGCGCTGGAATGACACCGTATAGAGTTCTAGATAACATCAGAATATCAGTTAGAACCAAAGTGGAAAAAGGCATTAAAATAGGCGATCAAGTAAAATTATCAGCAAAACTCTTCCCTCTAAAGATTGCGCCCTCGGAGCATGCATATGATTTTGCAAGAATAGCATATTATCAGAAAATAAGTGCAACAGGTTTTGCAACAAGCAAAATAGCTTTGCACAAAAAGGCTGAAGCAAGGAAATTTCAAGAATATATAGAATCTTTCCGTCAATACATTTATGAAAACCTGCAGCAAAATATTAAAAAACCACATGCAGACATAATTTCTGCATTACTAATCGGCAAAAAGGACGGAATAGACCAAAAAACTATGGATGCGATAAGAGATTCAGGTATAGCACATTTGTTTGCCATATCTGGTTTGCATTTATCATTCGTTGCTGGTCTGTTTTTTATAGTGTTTCGTAATTTATTCGCAATATCTGAAACTTTGACTCTTAAGTATAATACCAAGAAAATATCTGCATTCCTTACTATCTTGCCAACCACGTTTTATTTGTTGATTACCGGTATGCAAATTTCTGCTCAGCGTGCCTACATCATGGTGATTTTAGTACTCGTTGCAATAATGATAGAGAGAAAATATCGAGGGTTAATAGCAATTGCGTTTGCTGCTGCAGTGATACTCTCAGTAGAACCAGAAGCAATTTTAAAGCCAGGCTTTCAGATGTCATTTTCTGCGGTTTTGGCACTGGTTGCCAGTTATCAAATTAATGCTAATAAATTGTTCAAAATAAAAATAATGAAATATTTTGTGTCGATAATGATCAGCTCAGTAATAGCAAGTTTAGCAACTGTTCCGTACACGATATACAATTTTAATTATTTTTCAATTAGTGGCATTATCACAAATTTAGTTGCTATACCAATAGTTACATTAATTATTATTCCACTTGGAATAATTTATGTCTTATTGATTCCTTTAGGTATTGAATGGATTATAGCACCATTTATAGAGCGCCCAATTGACAGTATTTTGTATATAACAAATGCAATCGCTAGTCTTCAGTATTTGGTTATTCCCATTCGTACTTTTCCTACCTCATCAATTATTATCATAACACTTGGTTTATTGTGGCTGTGCTTGTGGGAAAGAAATTGGCGTTTCTTCGGAATTTTCTTTATTGTACTAGGTATTTGCTTTAGCACCGCATATAAAACCCCCGACATCCTAATAAATGCTGATAATGTTGCTGCAAAGGAGAGTAATAACTTACTATATTCTCTCACCAGAAAAAATAGGAACTTTGTTGTCAAAACATGGGCGAAACAAAATGGGCAGAACCAAATTTTGAATCATACAAAATATAGCAATTCAGATAAAAGACTAAAGTATGGCTGTATATATAATAAAGGAAATAATAAATCAGTACTGCTTGCTTATAAAAAAGAAGATATTTCAGAAAATTGTGATAAAGTTGATTTAATAATTCAATTAAGTGAATTCAACTATTCAGTTTGTAATACTAAAACTATCAAATATGCCGATTTAGAAACGTATGGCACACATTCTATTTGGTTAACAAATCATGAAATAAAGATTAATAAAGTGCGCTCTAATAGGCCTTGGCACATGTTGAAAAATTAAGAAACTTGATTGTAAGGTTTGGTTAATGTATACCTAAATAAATTAAAACTAGAAAAATGTTATGGTTACAGACACTAAAGATCCTTTCAAAGACTATTTTGATTTTTTAGGATTTAGAAAACTTTCTGACCAGCCCAGTAGAATTTTGAGCTCTATAAGAAAGTATTATGGTACTATATCGATAGCAAGTACCATTGCTGCTCCTATAGCATTTACTACCTTTTCTATTCAGCCTGTTATAGTAAGTATTGCTGGATTTGCGTTCACGCCAGCACCTCTTGCCTTTATTCCTCTTGCAACTCTCTTATTTACTGCTGTTATAAACTTTATAAATACACAAAAAATAAAAGAGAATGAGATAGACAAAAAAGTAGGAAACTATCAAGTTGATGAACAGTACAGCCAGATTGTTCAAGAAGCCGAAAAAATTGAAATTGTAACAAATTTAGATCGTAAGAGGAAAAAGCTTTCAATAGTTTTACCAATTTCTAAGACGCAGAGAGAAATACTAGAAGATATAAAAGCAGAAAATAGAAATAGGATTTTCTTGTTTACTGGATCATATGTATTTGGTGCTATTATAGTAATTTCAGCAATATCACAATCCATTAATGCTCCAATAACATTAATATCTTTATTAGTCGTTGTTCTTGTATGCATCATATCAACACTTAGCAATCTAATAAGTAACAGCGTAGATCATGAAAATCATACTATTAGAAACCACAGTACTTTAGGTCTTCTACTTCCATACTGGTCTGGAAAGGGCATGGTTGTATTAGTAATAGAAAATAAGCTTGGTAAAAAGGAAAATGAACTAATATCTCTAATGAAAGAACTGCTTAGTCCATTTTGCGACTTATTTGGCAGTAACCTTAAAAAAGCTTGCGATTTACTTGATAATAGTCTTTTAAAGCCTGCAAATATTGACATTAAAGAAACGCTTGGCAGTATAGGGAAGAATCTCAAAGCTTTACTTGATAAATTAGAAAAAGATATAAAGAAAAATGTGGATGAGGTGAAAACAACTGCTAGTAAAGAAATAACTGACTGCCTGAAAGATATTAGTAAAAGTGTGGATGTTCTGTGTAAAGAAGTTAGCGGAGACGTAAAAGGTAAACTGAGTGAAGTGGATGTAAAGAAGGTAATGGACACAATAAATGCTATTAAGAATGCAGTAGAGACTATTGATGATAGAGTAGCTAGGTTAAAGCTAGGACAATATACGGGACTAGCGGGAGCTACTTTCCACAATGAAAGACTGCCTAATGCACATAATAACCCAGACCCTCAACAAAATGGGCAAGGGAGCAGTAGTCAATCTAATATTGATCGATCTGCAAATAAAGATATGCAAACTAGTACTAATGAATCTGCAGATAAAGAGATACAAGCACAGTTATTAGAAGAACACAACCAACCAAATGAGCCTGATAATGAAGATAATACTGGTCAATTAGTAGATGAAGAGAAGGAGCTACAAGAACTGGCAGTCTTAGAAAAACAAGACAGAATAAGGCAGCAGAAAAAAGATTTATTTGAACGAAAAAGAACAGATGAATGGAAAGAAAAAATCAACGGCAAAGCAAGTGACTTTCTATATTATTTATTAGAATCTATTAAGCTAGAAGAAAAAGGTGATAAAGGAGAAAAGATTGGTGAAGCAACATTACGTAATTTTGATAACAAGATAATAATTCACTGGAAAGATGGCTCTCAAACAACTTGCCATATTAAAAAACAAGGTGATCTTCCTAGTACAAAAGTTGATTTCGTAAATCAAAATATTCAAGCAGCATTTAAAGTAGCTTGCGCATGGTAGTTGTTATAGATATAACCTTAAATATCAATAGTGATGAGAAAAAATTAAGGTTAGACACCTATATAGCTGAAAAATGCAACATATCACGCAGCAAAGCGCAAAGATTGATACAAAATGAGCAGGTAACACTGCTTGGCATTCCTATAACCGACAACAATCACATAGTAAAAGCAGGCAAGAAGTATATGGTACATCTTACTTGTGAAAATGAATCCACATCAATTGAACCTAATCACGATATAAAACTTGATATCATATACGAAGATGAGGCCATTATAGTTCTGAGTAAACAGAGTGGATTAACAGTGCACCCTGGTGCTGGGACAAACAATGATACGCTCTTGAACGCAGTTATCGCTCACCTTGATGTAAGACCAGGAATTGTTCATAGACTCGATAAAGATACTAGTGGGCTGATGGTAATTGCAAAAAATGAGGAAGCCCATAGTTTTTTGTCTGAATTGTTATCAAATCGTAAAGTAAAGCGGGAATACTTAGCAGTAGTTTGGGGAACATTATCTTCCCAGCAGGGAACTATAGAAACTAACATTGCTCCAAAGCGTGGTAATAAAGAAATGATGTGTGTTACAAAAACAACCGGAAAATTAGCAATCACTCATTACTCAGTAGAGAAAGTTATAGGACAAGCAAGCTTGGTTAAATGCACTTTAGAAACAGGTAGAACGCACCAAATTCGAGTCCACATGAGCCACATAGGACATTCTATAGTTGGTGATCAAGTTTACGGAAAAAATAGTAGTAAAAGCACAAAATATGCTAAAAACTCTAGTTTTATTCGTAATTTCAATAGGCAAGCACTGCATGCTTATACACTTGGCTTATACCACCCAAAAAGTAATAAATACATGGAATTTGTCTCTGATTTACCGCAAGATATAAAAACTTTAATTGGTGAGTTTGAAAATATACCTAAGAAAGGTTTACCTGATTTTTGAAGTATAAAATCAATGGCATCATTGCTGGTATATATCTTTGGCTGAAATAAATTAAGATTTACTGCAGCTACAATAAGTACTCTTATTATCGCATTTTGGTGTTAAGTCAGGATAGAACGTAAGTATAGCATCATTCTTTCTTACAAACACTGATTGATAATTGTCATCTTCCATTTTATATAGGCACATTCCATCTTTTCCTAATTCCTTGAACGCCTTAGTTGCAGAAATTAAAATATCATCGGCATGAAGGTTATATGCGTATCCATTTGGGCATTTAACTTTCACTTCCCCATCCTTACCCAAATATTTCATTCCAAATGTATAAACTGGTGGCTTAATATCTGATTTATTGCATAGGGACTTGTCATTCCAAATTGCACCTGCCCATTTATCTTCTTGAGCTTCAACGTATCTACCTACAAAATGCATACCACCTAATTTATTGTTTGGCTCACCACAAAAAATATGTCCAAACCCTATAGTTTCTTTTTCACTTCCACTATTTGTAAACCAAATGTTAGTCAGTTCATCTTTAAATAACTCCAAATCCGCATCTGGTGTGACAATTTGACGATCAAGCTTATCATATATTCCTTTCACTACTTCTTGATGCTGCGGACAATCAAGTAAAATTTTGAAATCTTCTTTATCTGGATGTGCTCCCCAATCTCCACAAACTTTCAACACTCCTCTATCGAAGTCAGTTAATTCTGGAAACGGTGGTATATAACCTGGTTGTGAACTGAAAAATGGTTCAAAATTGACTTTAACATTTTCTTCCACATAGCCGATGTGAAAATAATGATCCTTAATATAAAAAACAAATCCTATTATTGGTATTATTAAACACAAAATTAGTTTAACTGTCTTCGACATAATCATGTTCACAAAAAAGCTATCTTATAAGAAACAATTTAAAAAAGTTTTAATTGTTGGGTGCATTTTGTAGAGCAGCAACTCCCGGCATTTCATCGCCGCTTAACCAATCTAAAAATGCCCCTCCACCAGTGGAAACATATGTAAAATCCTTATCGGTAAGGCCTGCAGCACTTATTGCAGATAGAATATCGCCTCCCCCTACTACACTAGTTAATTTTCCTTTGTGCGTTAAGTCACTTACGACTTTCATTACCCCTATTGTACCACTTGCAAAAGCTGAATGTTCAAAAACACCAATAGGTCCATTCCACAGCAGAGTCTTACTGCTTGCTATTATACTGCTTATTGTACTCAAAGTTTGTGGTCCGATATCCGAAATTATATCACCGTCCAAAATGGACTCAGTTCTTCTTGAAATACTAGTGCTGTAATCAGAGTTTACTGCAACCAGAACGTCTTCTGGCACAACTATTTTGCAATTGTTTTTATTTGCTGTTTCAATAATATTATGTAGAAGGTCGTCAACACCATTTTGAAAGAAAGATTTCCCTATATTTACTTTGCTAAATGACAAAAAATTATTAGCAATTGCACCTCCGAGAACTAGGTAATCAACCTTTTCTGTTAGCTTTATAAGCATTTTTATCTTAGTTGACATTTTGGCTCCCCCAACTATCGCAGTAATAGGTTTAGCTTTAAACGATATAGCTTTTTCAAGATACTTTAGCTCATCTTGCAAGCAAAATCCTGCATAGGAAGGTAAAAATTCTGTAATGCGCGAAATAGAAGCGTGAGCTCTGTGAGAGCAAGAAAATGCATCATTTACATATATATCCGCTAGAGATGCTAGTTGTTTGGCAAAATTTGAGTTACTTTGCTCTTCCTCTTTATAAAATCTTAGATTCTCTAGTAATATTATATCTCTTGCATCCATAGCACTCACTGCTTTTTGCACTTTTTCACCAACGCAATCATCAATGAATTTCACTTTTTTATTTAGTAACTGCGATAAAGTGTCAATTACATTTTTTAGCGACAGATTATTGTCTCTGGCCTTTGGACGTCCGAAATGCGATATAATAATAATCTTTGCACTTGCATCCACTAAATACTCAATAGTAGGCAATGCTCTCAAAATACGAGTGACGTCACGAATTTCTCCATCTTTTATAGGAACATTGAAGTCAACTCTGAGTAAGACGGTTTTATTGTGAAGATCACAATTTTCTATACTAGGTATATTCATTGTAAAACTAAAGCTATAAAGCCACTATACAGCAGTTTGACCTAAAGTAAAGTTTTAAGTTTACGAACGTTTAAGGAAATTTGCATCCAGGTGGTGTCAGCTACTTTCATCTGCCACCTGCAAATTGCAATGTTCGTACAGTTATGTGTCACGCTACTTGGATGACACCGTTGAAAGAAATGAACCGCCTTTTCAAAATTGTTTTGAATAGAGGAATAACATTCACAAGTAAAATTTCATATTACTATTTTTTAATTTATGTATTATAATAAGCTTAATCTATAAGAAAAACAAAGTTGGAAAAGTTGGAAGAACTAAGCAAAAACTGGGTGATAAGAACGGGAAGATTTTTATCTTCATTGTTTTTTTTACTGTTGATTGCGCTATCAATACGTAGTTTTTTATTCGAGCCATTTCATATACCTTCTGGTTCAATGAAAAGCACCCTACTTGAAGGGGACTACATTTTTGCTAGTAAATATTCATACGGTTACAGTAAACACTCATTTCCATTTTCTCCAAACGTTTTTAGCGGCAGGATTTTTTATACCTCTCCAAAGCGTGGCGACATAATAGTTTTCAAACCCACGAGAAATGACAGCATCAGGTTTGTTAAGCGAGTAATAGGAACACCAGGCGACAAAGTGCAAATGATAGAGGGAGAATTATACCTAAATGATCAGAAAGTAGAACGAAGGCAAATTGAAAGTTTTGTTGATTATGAGTCAAATCGTAACATACCAAGATATATAGAAACGCTTTTAAGTGGCAAGGAACATGAGATTTTGATAGATAACGTCTCCAATAAGCTATCATATAATACTCCAGTTTATTATGTGCCTAACGATCAATTTTTTGTTATGGGAGACAATAGAAATAATTCTTTGGATAGCAGGTTTCCTGAAGTTGGTTTTGTACCAATGGAAAATATCATTGGGCGTGTAAGCATAGTTGGTTTATCATTTAAATTAGGAAAGGTCGATTGGTTACCATTTAATTTCAGACTACCTATTGCTCTGAGATTAAATAGAGTATTGCACAAGGTTGTGTAAGCTTTTTCTACCTATTTGTTAATTCACACAACTCTAAAGAAGAACTTTCTAACTCAGCGATAGCATTATTAATGTTGTCTAAGTCATTGCCTTGTAAAGCGTTTTTTGCGTTTTGTAATAGGTTTTTCAACTTTTGATCAGTGGAAACATTTTCAACTAGATGTATGAGCTTGTTACCGTTAATTTTAGCCTCTGCAAGGGAACGAGCCTTCATATCTTCATCAAAGCTGTTTATTGACTGGTTAACCATATTTTGAACATCAGCTTCACTCAAGCCAAAATTTGAATTTACTTCAACTGTCTGCTCAATTCCAGTAGCTTTTTCTCTTGCAGTAACAGTCAAGATTCCGTCAACATTAACTGTAAATTCTATTTCAATTCTTGCAGAACCTGCAGGCAGTGGCGGTATACCTTTTAGTTCAAACTGCGCTAGAGATTTGTTATCCTCTATCATTTCACGTTCTCCCTGACAAACGTGAATTTTCATTGCTGGTTGCCCATCAACATAAGTTGTAAACTCTTTTATCTCTGAAACTGGTAGTGGCGCATTTCTTGGTATGATTTTTTCAACTATGCCTCCCATAGTTTCTATACCAAGTGATAAGGGTAGAACATCAAGAAGAACAGAATGAGCCTGCAAAGCTGCTCCAATGACCACTGCTTTATCTGGATCTGCATCACTTAGTACTTTATTTCCAAAGAGCTTGACTAGTGAATTTTGAACCAATGGTGTTCTAGTTGCACCACCAACTAAAATTACTCCTTTTATATCATCAATTTTAAGATCTATATCGTTTACAGTACGAGTGACTATATTGATAGTCCTGTTAACTAAAGGACTTATTGCCTGTTCAAATTCTTCTCTGGTGATTTCACATTCAAACGGCTTGCCGTTAATGTTAAAGCCAAAAGTGCCTGATGCATTTTCACTTAAGTATTCTTTCGCGGTACGGATATTGCAGGTTCCAGCGTTATGTATTGGAATGACATTAAGGTGTGTTGTCGACTCCTTGTTTAAACCCACTTTTTCTCTGTACTTATCAAGTACAATCGAACTTAGTAGGTGATCAAAATCATCACCGCCGAGTTTGGTATCACCACCAACCGCAAGGACTTGAAACACTCCTTGATGTAATTTCAATATTGAAATATCAAATGTTCCTCCACCAAGGTCATAAACTGCATATATTCCACTGTTATTGTTCTTTTCAATGGAATAAGAAAGCGCTGCAGCGGTTGGCTCGTTAACGAGGCGAAGAACTTCTATGCCAGCTAATTTTGCTGCATATTTAGTTGCGTTACGTGCTGAATCGTCAAAGTAAGCTGGCACAGTAATTACTGCTTTTTTCACTTTTATCCCTGTGGATTTTTTTACCCTCTTGCATAAAGCTTTTAATATCTCAGCAGAAATCTCAACAGGAGTAAGATACTTCTCCTCTGAGCATTTTACTCTAATAACTTTTTCACTTTCGTTATCTATTTCAAAATTAACGCCTTCTTTATGCAAGTCTTTAACACTTTTGCCCATTAAACGCTTTATTGAGTAGATTGCATTTTGACCGACGTCACAGCCAGTTTTCAACGTGTTATTCTCATATGAAATAGCAGAAGGCAGTAGCTCTCTTCCCTGCTCATCTTTAAATATCTCCACGTTGCCAGCTTTATTTACCATGGCAATTAAAGAATTGGTGGTACCAAGATCTATACCAAAAACTACTTCACTTGAATTTGGTTCAGAAATTTGAATTGGTTGCATTTTTCTTCACCTCCTCAAATGACTTATATAAATATTTCAATCTTAAGACTTGTGTAGCAGCTCCATCAAAATTCTTTACAGCAAAAGTGTTAACTAGGTTTTTAACGCAATCTTTTATTTTTTCATCAACCATCCTACTTGCAAATTGTAGATCATCGCAGTCCAGCAAATATTCTCTTATTTCCATTGATTCATTTAATATTTCAGAATTTGGATGATCCTTTGGGCTTTCCACACCAAAAAGATTCAACAAATGCTTGGCACGTTCTAGTGGTGACTTTAGCACTTGATAAGCTTTGTTAATATTAATTATATTTTTAGATTGTCCTTCGTTTATATCAGTCCTGCTTAGCTCAATATATTTTTTCTCTAACTCATCAAAGCTGATATTGAAAGTTGGTTCAATTTCAAACAATGTAAAATAGCTGCTAGACATGAAAACTCTCTCCACAACCACACTTTCCTTTTTCATTGGGATTTTTGAAAACAAAACCCGATGAAAATTTTTCTTCTACATAATCCATTTCAGAGCCAAGAATAAACATGACGGATTTCGGATCGATCAACACTTTAACTTTTTGGTCATCACTGCAGTTTTCCTCAATTATCGACTCTAAAGGACGAGTATCATACGCATATTCAATATCATATTTTAAACCAGAACATCCTTTTTGTTTAATTAGCACTCTTATTCCTATCGCTTCTTCCGGTTTCTCAAGGTTAGTATGCTTCTTTTGGTCCAATAAATACCTTATCCTCTCCACTGCATTTGCAGTTATAGTGATAAGTTTTTTATTCTTTTTTACAGTTTCACCTCCGCCTACTTCTTGATATTCACTCATGCCTTAGTTCTCAATGTCCACCTTTACTTTGTTTGCTTTGATAATCATGAATAGCAGCCTTTATAGCATCTTCAGCAAGCACCGAGCAGTGTATCTTCACTGGAGGTAAAGACAACTCTTCCACTATTTGAGTATTCTTTATCTGTGTTACATCTTCAATAGCTTTTCCTTTAATCATCTCTGTTAACAAAGAACTTGAAGCAATGGCAGAACCGCAACCAAAAGTTTTAAATTTTGCATCTTCAATAACACCTTTGTCATTGACCTTTATCTGCAATTTCATTACATCACCGCACGATGGTGCACCAACTAAACCAGTACCAACATTTGGATCATTTTTATCCAGAGAGCCAACATTCCTTGGATTTTCGTAATGATCTAAAATTTTCTCATTATAACTCATAAAATTACCTATAAACCACTGCCTTATATTATAACATATTTAGGTTAAAAACTAAAGTAAAATATACTAGCAAACGGTATATTTTACTCACAAAATACCCGCAAAGTGAGTGCATTTTACTTTACAAATACATATAGTGCGTGTCATTCTCTATATTGTAATTAAGTTTATGATCTAAAAAGGAGTATTCCCTTGAGTTTATTTGGTAATCTTTATAAAGGCTTGTTGAAAACTTCTTCGCGCTTTAGCGATGGAGTAAAGAGTATTTTTTCTGGCAAAAAAAAATTAGATCAGTCGCTTTTAGATGAGCTAGAAGAATTGCTAATTAGCATGGATATTGGTCATAAAACTTCCAAGTTGATTATTGACAGGCTCACAAGCATCAAGTTTGACAAGGAAGTTGAACATAACATTATCACACAGCAGTTAATGAACGAAATAGAAGCTATATTAAACCCTGTTGTGCAACCGTTAATTTTAAATAAAAAACCACATATAATAATGGTATGTGGAGTAAACGGTAACGGTAAAACCACAACTATAGGTAAGCTCGCATATAAATATAAGGAGATGGGAAAATCCGTTATGCTTGTTGCGTGCGACACATTTAGAGCTGCTGCTAGTGAGCAGTTAAATATTTGGGCAGAACGCTCTGGTTGTTCTATCGTTACTGGAGAGTATGGTAGCGACTCTGCAAGTGTGGCATATAGAGCTGTAAATCAAGCTATAAAAGATAACGTTGATGTTGTTCTAATTGACACAGCAGGAAGGCTGCAAAATAATGTGAACCTTATGGAGGAATTATCAAAAATATATAGAACGATAAAGAAATTGGATGACACTGCCCCTCATGATGTTATTTTAGTTCTTGACGCAACTACCGGCCAAAATGCTTATAGCCAATTAGAGGCATTTAGTAAGATGGTTAGTGTTACAGGGTTAATCATAACAAAGTTAGATGGCACTGCTAAGGGCGGAGTGGTAATTGGCCTTGCAGAAGCTTATAAGGTAAAGTTACATGCTATAGGAATTGGCGAAAGTATAGAGGACTTAAAGGAGTTTACTAGTAAAGAGTTTGCTGAAGCGCTGTTTAAATGTGATTGAAGATCTCTTTTAACTTTTTCATATGACCAAGCTTAATTATCATGAGAAGCCTTTTTTAGATGGTGTCATTTCAGCGTATGACGCTGAAATCCAGATTGCAAGTGATTAATTGGGTTAGGTGAGTATGGGTTTTCCGTTATAGATAGCTAACGTATAAAAATTACTTCCGCATATTTTCAATCTAATTATAATTACAATTATAGATATTTTAAGAGCTCAAAATCTATCTTTAGTCTGCAGACTTTTTAGTTAATTTTTCAATAAAAAATGTAGCGTATCTTCTTCAGCGTATACTTAATCTCTGTCGTATGTACACTGCATTCTTTCTAATTTTTTTTATACAGGAGGATCTTATGTTCAGAATTCCAGATACTTGACCTTTACTTTAGCTAATAAAAACCAACTGGTACCTACGGTTTTTATAAAAAGAGTACGGAAAATAGAAACGTTTCTGTTTTTTGAGTAATTAAAAACCACTTCAGCTTGCCACTCATACCTAAAAAGTAATTATATTAATATAATATTCATATTTGTACGCTAATATAAGTATATTTGAATTAAGAAGTATATTATGTTTGGAAGTCTTTTAAGTATGAAAAAAGGAGTAGATTCACAACAAAAGTCGGATGATCTTTCAAATTACACTACAATGGGAGGAATTCTTCGTATACGCTCCAGCAAATGTGAAAATACTTCATCACTGCGAGAATGCCTAGAACAATGTTTTAAAGAATCACAATTTTATAATCTTGAACTTTCCAAACCTCATTCACAAATTAGTGAGAGATTAGCAGATAGTGCAAAAAGTCTCTTTGATGAGAGTGAAAAATTATTGCTTATAGCAGAGGAAATGCACAATCAAGATCCAATGAATTTTTAATTACAGTAAAAAAAGAAGATATTGAATATCTTTTTTTATGCGATAATTAGCTACTTGTTTTCGTATTCGTTCAATCAAGGAAAATAGCAGATAGTCTCATTCCAGTCACAGCTGTACGAACATTGTCTGTTGGAAGATGTCATGCCAGTACCCAGACACTGGCATCCCGTTTTTAAAAATATAGAACAGCTATAAAACTCCTGGATCCCAGTGTCAGCTACTTGGATGACAAGAAAGAGGCTACTTGAATGACACCAAAGAGGCTACTCACATTTTGTGCATTACGCACTGGTTTCCATCTAAAACGGTGTCATTCCAGTGCTTGACACTGGAATACAGAAATTTGATTGTCGTAAGCAAACTGATTTGGTGAGCATAAAAGTAGCTGTTTTATTCTAGAGCAAACTTCTTTGACGAGGTTGCGTAGAAAACTGGATTGCAGTTGAGCTTCTTGCAAGCAAAATGTTCATGCAGATAATATTTAATCGTGATTGAAGATCCCTTTTAACTCTTTTATATGACCAAGCTTAATTATTTCAATATCATGAGGAGAATAATTTCCTTTTTTAGGCATAATCGCCTTTTTAAACCCTAACTTTTGTGCTTCCCTTAGCCTGAGATCAGCATGCGAGACATTCCTAATTTCTCCTGAAAGTGCAACTTCACCGCAGATTATTGAAGAAGTTGGCAGCGGTAAATTTACTACACTTGAAATAAGGGAAGCAGCAACAGCAAGATCAGCCGATGGTTCCTGTATTTTGAGTCCCTCGGCAATGTTTAGGTATACCTCTTTATCATGCAAAAACATTTTACAACGAGCATTTAGCACCGCAATGATCATAGCTAATCGATTAATATCCCACCCAACTACTGCCCTTCTTGGGGTTGCCATATTAGTCCCTGCTATTAATGCTTGCACTTCCATTAAAATTGGTCTTGAACCTTCAATTCCTGCAAATACGGCGCTACCAACTACTTCTCTGTCATGGGCCATCAAAAACAATGATGATGGGTTATCAATAGGCACTAGTCCTGCTTCAGACATCTCAAAAACACCAATTTCATTTGCAGGGCCAAATCTATTTTTAATAGTACGCAAAATGCGATATTGATTGCTATTTTCACCTTCAAAATATAATACCGTATCCACCATATGCTCCAAAGTTTTAGGTCCAGCTATTTGTCCATCCTTAGTTATATGACCAACTATTAAAAGAGAAATACCATATTGTTTCGCAAGAATGGTTAATTCATGAGCGCAAGTACGAACCTGAGTTACAGTCCCTGGTGCTGATGTAATTCTGCTATCATACATTGTTTGTATAGAGTCAATTACTAAAAATTTAATACTTTTGTTTTCCTTTATCGTTGCTACTACATCAGTTAAAGACACTGTAGATAAGAGCTTAATTTTAGGTTCATTTATCTCAAGACGCTTTGCTCTGAGACTCACTTGCTCTAAAGATTCCTCGCCAGATACATAAAGACATTCAAAAGAGGAAAGTTGCACAACATTAGCTGCAATTCTAAGCAAAAGGGTAGACTTTCCAATACCAGGTTCGCCTCCAATTAAAATGCTAGCACCTTGAACGATACCCCCACCAAAAACTCTATCTAATTCTTCTATTCCTGTTAGAAAACGACTTGGAGTGATAATTTCGCCACCCGATAACGTCTTTATTAAAATTGGCGCAGATATGCTCTTTTTGCCCGTTTTTACTGCTATTTCTTCAACAACTGTATCCCAATTGTCACACGCAATACACTTCCCTACCCACCTACCAGTGCTATGACCACAGGATTGACATACATATACAGTTTTCATCAGAGCCAAAATTATTTTGTTATAATTGTAATAAAAATTAGCTGAATAGGCGAGGTGAATCTATAGCTAACCGAAGAAAGGTTTCCCTACGTCATACTGCGATTAATTCCACAACTGTACGAACGTTGTAGCTTGGGCCACCAGTGGGGTGTCATCCCAGCGCCTCTATGATGTCATCCCAGTGCCCAGACACTGGAATCCAGGTTTTTTAGAGCTATCATAGGATGACAGAAGCACACTTTGTCATGCCAGTGCGTGAACTTGTATCTTTATGATGTGAGGCATTAGAGCTAAAATACCTCACAGGGAGGGTGAAGCTGATGCGACACTAATGCCATTAAGCCAGATTTTGCTTCCCTCCCATAGAGTTAAAGACTGAACAGTATCTTTTGGAATTATATCCCGTATTACAAGGTTAGTCTAAACTCTCAGTTTATTTATAGTCTTGGAGGCAATTTTATGCAAGTAAATGCTATTTTGGGTGTGGATATTTCAAAAAAGAAATTTGATGTTTGTTAGTGGACAGTAAAAAACGACACAAAGTCTTTCAAAATAATCAAGATGGTTTTGCAAAACTTGTAGTTTGGTGCAATGGCCATGGAGCAAATCTTACTCATTTATGTCTTGAGTTGGTATGGAGAAGATTTGGCTACTTTTATGCACGATTTAGGACATAATGTCAGTATACTAAACCCAGAAAGCTTTTGGCAAAAGTGAGCTGCTCAGAAATAAGACAGATAAATCAGATGCAGCTATAGATTTTGTATCGCCAACAAACCTGCTCTTTGGAAGCCCATTGCACCTGAAATGAGGCATTTTAGGGAGCTTTACCGTTATCGCTAAAAGATGATAAGGTGCAACAGACAAATCGCTTGGAAAACAAAAATATGCATTCCAGTTGCAAAGAAGCTATATCTAAAGTAATTTTCGCAATAGAGGAGCAAATTATTGTTCTCGAAAAAGAAATTAATGAGCATATAAATAACTATCCACATCTAAAAAATATGGTGGAAAACCTTAAGACTATAAAAGGTATAGGATATCTTACTGCTGTTGTCGCAGAAATGCCATCAGTTGATAACTTTGACAATGCTAAACAATTTACAGCTTTTGCTGCCAGGACATTATCAATCGGGATCGTCAGAGAAGTTGCATATGCAAAATAGGATCTGAGCGTATTCGAAAAGCTCTTTATATGCCGTAGTCAAAAACCATAATAATCATTTTCAAAAGTTTTGTCAGCGTCTAGCAAGTAAAGGCAAATGTCATAGTTTTTGCGTTAATGCGAAAATTAATGCATGTCTTTTTTGGTATTCTTAAAAATAATCAACCATTTAATTGTAATTTTGTTGGATAATTTGTTTGACAGCAGAGACAGTATCTGGGATCTCATTTCGTAACTTCATAGTATAAATTATTTCAAATTGTATCTATTTGCAAATATAGTAATTTTGCATAAAAAATTAGATCCCTGTGTCACGCGCTGGGATGACAAAGTGTGCTTCTGTCATCCTATGATAGCTCTAAAAAACCTGGATCCCAGTGTCAGCTACTCGGATGACACCTTTTTTTTACTTAGTTTGGGTTATGCAAGAAGTCTATTGATTTTACTTATGAATAAATAATGGATAAGCTTTCTCTATAGGTTACACACTTAAAGCTACTGTTGAATTGAGCAACTTTTACAAGATATAGAAAATGAAAGAGGCCGGGACCGGAATTGAACCGGTATAAAAGGATTTGCAGTCCTCCGCATAAGCCATTCTGCCACCCAGCCATTTTTTATGTGTAGATATCCATTATATCTTTTAGCATAGATAAAGCTTCCTCCCTTTTGCGTTGAAAAGTGTTACGTCCAATGATTGAACCATTACCACCACCCTGCTTAATTTCTTTTGCTTCATTGCATATGTCATTCACTGATTTCGATTCGCCACCAGAAAAAACTACTATTCTTTTCCCTGCAAAACAAGATCTTTTAATATATTCAATTCTTTTAGATAATGATTCAATATTTTCTGTTTCTATTTTCTCCCTTTCCAAATATTTAGTTGGAAGTTTTACTTTGATTATATTAGCGCCAAGTAAAGCTGCTATGTGCGCAGCATAGGCAATAACATCAACTGCTGTTTCACCTTCTTTGGAAATTCCTTCACCGCGTGGATAAGACCATAGCACTACTGCAAGCCCATAAGATTTGGCTTCAGCTACGATTTCACGGGCTTCTTCCATCATATCAAAACACTTAGCAGAACCAGGATATATAGTAAATCCAACAGCCAAGCAGCCCAAACGCAGTGCATCTTTCACAGAAGAGGTTATTGCTTGATCAGAAGTCAGATTTTTTGAATGTAAGGAGTTGGAACTATTAAGTTTCAAAATAAGTGGGAGCATTCCAGCATAAGTTGAAGCACCAGCTTCAATCATACCAAGTGGAGCAGCATATGCACTTACTCCCGAATCAACTGCAAGCTGAAAATGATAATGTGGGTCATAAGCATCAGGGTTAACTTCAAAGCTTTTTATTGGCCCGTGCTCAAATCCTTGATCTACTGGCAGAATCACTAACTTGCCAGTACCGCCAAGCTTTCCATGCATGAGAATACGAGTAAGATTTGCTTTTACCCCGGGGTTTTCACTTTCGCAGTAGCTTAGGACTTGTTTTACTTTATCACTTATCACTATAATTCAAATTAAATTTAAGTTATAAATTGTAACAAAGATGAAGTTCAATACAAGGATTTTAAACTATATCAAAAGCAATTTTACTTTCTACTTTATTCATATATATTCTTAATTTCTTTCCTTTTATTAATTTACGATTCAGTATTTCTTCCGCTAAGTAACTTTTTATCTCTTTTTCAATAAGTCTCTCTATTGGACGTGCTCCCATTTCCTTACTATAACCCATTTGTACAAGATAAGATTTCACTTCACCCTCTACCAAGCAGTTTATGCCTTTTTGCGTCAGTTGCTTTTTCAGTTCTAGGACAAATTTATCCACAATATGCAAAATCACATCCGTACTTAAGTCAGCAAAAGAAATAATCGCATCAAGACGATTACGAAATTCAGGGCTAAAAACCTGTTCTATTGCTTTTTCGCTATCACCAATGTTAAAATTTTTATGCCCAAAGCCAACAAAACTTTTGCTGCGTTCAACTGCTCCTGCATTGGTTGTCATAATTAAAATTATATTGGAAAAGTTAACTTTACGTCCGTAAGTGTCTGTAACACAACCATAATCCATAATTTGTAGCAATATATTATAGATATCGCTATGGGCCTTTTCAATTTCATCAAGCAGCACAACACTATATTGATTGTTAGATACAGACTCTGTGAGTAATCCACCCTGATCATAACCTACATATCCAGGAGGAGAACCAATCATCCTTGATATCGTATGAGATTCAATATATTCGGACATATCAAAGCGTATAAGATTCATGCCCATGCTTTCTGCTAATTGTTTTGCTAGCTCGGTTTTACCAACACCGGTTGGCCCTGCAAAAAGATAATTTGCTAAAGGCTTATTGTAATTTCTCAACCCAGATTTAGCAATTTTAATAGAATTAACAAGAGATTCTATTGCCTGCTCTTGGCCAAAAATTACCTTTTCTAGATTAGCTTTTAAAGACTTCACTTTCTGCAAATCATCAGATTCAGATCCGCAAGGCACATTTGTAATTCTAGTAATGGTATTCTTAATATCTCTACTATTTACAATTTTACCCCTATTTCTTAGCAATTTACAATATGCCCCTGCCTCATCAATAACATCAACCGCTTTATCAGGTAATATTCGCCCAGTAATATACTTATGCGAAAGTTCAGCCGCAGACCTAATGGCATTTTTTGTATAATATACTCCATGATACCCTTCATAGTAGTGCTTTATACCATCTAGTATCTTTATCGTTTCATTAACAGAAGATTCTTTAACATTAATTTTTTGAAACCTTCTCGCTAGTGCTTTATCTTTTTCAAAACTAGTGCTATATTCTCTATATGTAGTTGCACCTATACAACGCAGTGTACCTCTTGCAAGCGCAGGTTTGAGTAGGTTACCGGCATCAAGAAAGCTACCACTTGTAGAACCTGCTCCAATGATAGTGTGTATTTCATCAATAAAAAGGATAGCACCTGGTTTTACCTCAATCGCTTTTATTATAGATTTTATTCTCTCTTCAAAATCACCTCTGTAGCGTGTCCCTGCAAGGAGTGATCCTAAATCCAAAGCATAAATTATACTGGACCTGAGCGCACTCGGAACACTGCCTTCAATGATCTTCAATACCAAACCCTCAACTATTGTTGTTTTGCCAACACCTGGGTCTCCAACATATAAAGGGTTGTTTTTTCTACGCCTCAATAATATTTCTATAGTGCGATTTAATTCATAATCACGACCAATAACATAATCTATTTTTTTGCTTCTTGCATAGTCATTTAAATTTTTACAATAACTTTGTAGAATTTCCTCATCTTTTAGTAGCTCACCTTTATTCACTGTAGTGGAAGCGTCATTATTTTTATCAAGTTTTACTTTATGATTGGTGGTGTATTCATCTATATCGTTAGAGTATTTTATATTAGATATATGGTAAATCAAATTGGAATCTTTCGCACTTTGTTTCTGCAATAGATCTTCGACGTAGAAATTTTGCTCAGACAAAATTTCTACTAGAACACTTGCTCCATTTATTTCTTTTTTCCCCAAGCTATGAGCCCGTATTATTGCTCTGTGTATTATGCATTGAAACATTGAGCTAGGTTTAACTCCACTGATAATCAATTCAGAACTGCTTTGTAAAAACCCTTTTATATTATTATTATAATCATTAGCCTTAATATTGCATCTTGATAGAATGTTATCCATATTGATGATTTCATCGGCTCTGATATTACATCTTGATAAAACGTAATTTACATCCACGTCTTTAGTTAACGCCAGCAATAAATGTTCTACTTTCGCATATTTTAGATTAAAATTAGAAGCAATGAGTAGCGCTCTATTCAAACTTGCCTCTAAGTTTTTGGAAATCATCTCCTATTCTCTTTAAAAGTGGGAACTCATATATAATGAATAGCACACAATTATTAAAAAAATTGAAATCCAGCAGTGCGCTGTAACCAATTTGAATCCCCACTCTGGATCTACGTCATAGCACCGCGATATCTCAACATAGATTCCGCTAATGAGTAGCGGAATGACGAGTTTTACGCTTATCAAGTTGTAGGTAAATCCTATTTAATATGCTTTTTCTAGTACTCTGCTTTTCTTTTTAAATGCATTGATCTTTTTTCTACCGTATTTAGTCTTTAACGTACTTGGTCTTTTAAAGACCTTTTTGCTATTACGTTTTTTAAATTGCACACTACAATCAAAATTTGGCTCTCCTTCTTTGTCTGCCAATGCAGGCAGTCTTCTCTTATCTTGAGGTGTAACAAAAGATAGCGCATGCCCTTCAGCTCCAGCACGTGCAGTTCTGCCTATACGATGAATATAGTCAGCTTGCGATTGTGGTGCATCATAATTGATAACATGTTGAATGTGGGGAATATCAAGGCCGCGAGAAGCAACATCTGTTGCAACCATGATTTGATTGCGGCCACGACGAAAAGAATTAATGACCCTTTCACGCTTGTGCTGCCTTAAATCACCATGAATTGCTAAAGCGCTATAGTCATCTTTGTACAATCTGCTAGCTAGCTGATCCGCTCCTCGCTTTGTTTTGACAAAGATAATGATTGATCCTTCGCGCTGACATAGTTGTGTAACAAGCTTTTCATATTTTTCTGATTCTGATGCATAAACAATCTCTTGCTTAATTTTTACAGAAGTTGTAGTCTCACAATCAACAGAAATACGTTCTGGTCGATTAAGGTACTTCTCAGTAAGTTTAACTATATCACTAGGCAGAGTTGCAGAAAACATAAGAGTCTGCCGTATTTTTGGCAGATATTTCATGATCCCTTCAATTTGAATTCCAAAGCCCATATCAAACATACGATCCGTTTCATCAAGCACAAGAACGCTAACATTGCGAGTAATCAAAGTTTTACGCTCAATATGGTCTATAATACGACCAGGAGTACCTATTACAATTTGTGGTTTTTTCTGAAGCTGATTTAGCTGCCTAAAAATAGGCTCACCACCAATCAATAAAGCGACCCTTAGTGCAGAATTTTGAAATAAGAGTTTTCTTATCTCATTTGTTACCTGATGCGCAAGCTCCCTGGTTGGCACGATGACTAAAGATGAACCAGTGTTAGGCTCATTCAGCAACTTAGCAACCAACGGAATAGCAAATGCCAAAGTTTTTCCAGTTCCCGTTTGAGCAGACCCAAGAATATCTTTACCTTGTAGCGCTAAAGGAATCGCTTGTATTTGAATCGGAGTTGGGACGAAAAGATTATTTTTATCTAGAGCTTGTGTAAGCGAAGCTGGGAGACCCATCTCATGAAAATTATTCACAATACGTTAACCCTATTAAAAGACTTCATAATAGATTAATCTTCTAATCTTAAATTTATTGCAGATTTTTTATCTTCTCCGTTTCTACCGCGCTCCTCTTTAACCTCATAACTCACCCTTTCTCCTTTTATCCCCTTCTCTTTATTCTCTCCTTTAAGTGTCTCAGGCCTTATTCCTGAACGTTCCAACGTGCTAATATGTACAAAAACGTCACCCCCTTTACCTTCTGGCTTGATGAAACCATAGCCTTTTTCGACATTAAACCATTTTACATTACCAAATTCCATTTAAACAACTCCTAAATTATTAACTAACATTACTAATGTGATGAAAAACTTTGAAATTACGATTGAGAATGCTTTAAGCTTAGCTATTGAAACTAAACCTTTATACTCCATAGTCTATTCTTAACATTACATGACAATAATACACAATTGTTGTACTTAATGCAAATAAAATTTTTAATCATTAAGCGAACCTGCAACCGTCATTTCGCTAACTTTAATCGTTGGTGAATTAAATTGCCCACAAAAAGTTAGATCATCTGCAACGACTAAATCTCTAAACATATCCTTCAAATTGCTAGCAATGGTAATCTCATGTATTGGATACGTTATTTTTCCATTTTCTATAAAAAATCCGGAAGCGCCTTGGCTGTAATCGCCATTGATTAAATTAATACCAAAACCAAATAAATCAGTTACATATATTCCCTCTTTCACTTCCTGAATTAATTCTTCAAACGATACATCACCATTCTCAATGTAGAGGTTACTAGCTGCAGGAATAACTGCGGCATTACTTGCACGAGTTGCACTTCCGGTTGTTTCTGAGTCTAATTTTCTAGCCGAGTATAAGTCTAAAATCCAATTTTGTAATATTCCGTTTTTTACAAATATATTTTTCTTGCTAGTTATCCCTTCTCCATCAAATGGTCTCGATGCTATGCCTCTTGGCAACAATGGATCATCGATAATATTAATTCTATCATTGAAAATCTGAGCGTTTAAACTACCTCTCAAGAAAGAACTGTTGCTTATAATACTGCTCCCATTTATAGCAGAAGCAAAACTTTTTACTAGCCCTTTTGCTGCTCTTTTTTCAAAAATAACTGGAAATTTACCAATTTTCATTGTACGTGAATTCAATTGATCAACTGCTCTTTTTGCTGCTTCTTTTCCCATTAACTCTGGCAACTTTAAATCACTAAAATTACATGCTATATCATAATCGTAACCAACCTTCATTTCACTTTCTCTTCCAGCAACAACAGAGACCTGATTAGCAAAGGTTGATTTACTAAACGAGCCAATAAAACCAGAAACAGTCGATAATACTGTATTCACTAAAGCGTATGAAGAAGAGGCTCCTTCAGAATTAGTGATACTCTTATGTGCAAGGGCTGAATTTTCTGCAGCTTCAGCAATTTCTTTTAGGTTATCAACGGTTACAACATTATTATCTGAGATACTTAAATCTGCAGAAGAGATATAATTACTACCATTTACAGCAAAGTTGATACAAGCATCTTCCGGCGCATTCTTTGCCATTTCTACCACTTGGCTTACCGTATCACTAAGATTATTCAAATCATTTGTAGAAATATACGCAGCTTTGTTCTTACCTGCTATAGCTCTGATTCCTACAGTGCAATTTTTAGATTGTGATATTTGCTCAATTTTTGATAGACGCTGAGAAACTGAAGTCTTATTAGTTTCATATATTGTAACTTCTGCATCTTGATTCTGCTTTTTTATTAATTTAGTGATATCTGCTGCAATATTTAATATATTCATTTTCTATTCCTTAGATTTTTATAAAGACTCTGCACCACCTATCACTTCAATTAAATCAGTTGTAATTGCTGCTTGACGAGAACGATTATAAAGCAATGCTAGTTTGTTCAGCATCTCTTTAGTGTTTCTGTTTGCTGATTCCATAGCAACCATCCTAGCACTATTCTCACTTGTTGCACTTTCAAGCAAAGCAGAGTAAAGAGCAATTACAACGTAATCTTGAACCAAAGATTTTAAAATAAATTCAATATTTTGTGGTTCATACTCGTAGCCGTAATCTGTTGTTGTACCAGCCAGAGAGTTGTCAATCAAGGATGAGTCTTCACTCCATGGTTTTATTGTTTCCAACATTGGCTTTTGCGTGAAGGTATTATAGAACTTACTATAAAAAACTTTAACTTTATCGTATTTACTTAAATCTATACCATCAAGCAAAGCTTCTACGTACTTTAACGTGATCCCCTTACTATTTTCAATTTTTAAGATACTTTTAGAGTCAAATCTATTTTTACCTACATCAAAAGCTTTTTTACCAAGAAATACAATATCTACTTTTTTGCCATTTGCGATTGACTTATTTACACGCTCTTGACTAAATTTGACAATAGAAGAGTTAAAGTTGCCGCACAAGCCACGATCAGATGCAACAATGAATACTAGGTAAGAACCGTCATTACTGATATTTAGAATTTTTGCCAATAATTTTTGATCAATTGATAGCATTAATGAAGAAATAATGCTATGCAGCTTAGATATATATAATTTTGAATTTGATAATTTCTTTTGGCTTTGTAATAACTTTGCTGCAGAAACCATTTGCATTATTTTCGTGGTTTTCTGTACAGACCTAATATTCTTAATTCTTAAGGATAATTCCTTTAAGCTCTTCATTTTGTATACAACCCTGATTTATTAAAATATATAATTGTTAGTGTCTAAAAGCAAGTTTTTTTGACATTAGAACCAAGTCTAACTAAAAAACTTGCAGGTTTATTATTTTGAAATAAGGGTTATATTAAGAGATCTACTCCAAAAATTGTTCAATAGAGGTCTTTGATGGTAATTTCCCATATATTATTATCATCACACTTTGTGGAACCTTATAATATATAACAAACGCAATTAAAACTATTGCAATTTGAACATTTATGATCCCATTGCTTTAGTTCTCTGTTACAATTTTTACACTTCCAGCCCGGATCAGGCAAAGCTTCTGAGCCCATCTTGTTTAGCCAATAAACTACCTTGTCGTGTTCTTGCAATGTAATCTTGAGTTGTATTACAATAAAGTAGATTGACATGTAATTAGCTTTTTTCATAGCAGTGTCTAAATATTGACTTGCAAGATCATATTTACCTGAACTCACTGAGGACAAAGCAAGTAAACAGTAACTAAAATAATAATCAGGGCGTAAGTTGTATAGTCTTTCAGCACCTTTACTATTTAAATTGATGTACATTTTAGCTGACTGAGGAGTAGGATTTACTGCATATTCTGCCTCTAGCACTGCAGAAGCTTTTCTGATTTTTCCAAGTTTAATATATAATTCTACCTTTAAATAATTGATGGACCGAAAAGTTGCATAATAACTTTGTGCTCTGAATAAAGACTTTATAGCTCCTTTAAAATCACCTTTACTTTCATATTGTTTTGCCAAAGCACAATAAAAAACTGCAAACATTTCTTTATGGTCAAATGGAAGAAAAATATTGAACTTAACTGCTTCCTTTAACCTAAAAATCGCATTAATCCAATCTTCTTTCAATATGCAATGCTCTATTTGAAAGGGAATAGATAGCATTTTATCATTAATTGAACTAGAGCAATATTCTATAAATTTTTGAAAGACTACTCTTTCTTGTTTGAGGTGAACGATCAGCTTATTGGCCAGAAGTAGAGCTAAGTTACGATTTTTATTTGCAATATTTGTTAAACCGTTACTGAAAAAGCTGTAATTTCCCGTCTTACCTGAGTTAAAGAGCTTTATTAAAGATAACCTATTGCTTTTTTCATTTAAACTTTTAACTACCTTTTGAGCGTTCTCTATATTGTCTAAGTCTATGCTAAAGAAAGCTTCAAAGAGAAGCAATTCTTCCCTATCTCTTCTTCTATTTCTTATGTTGGCAAATGTTGATAAAATGGAGGAAAAAAAGCGTACAAGTGTAATTAATAAAAATAATAAAACTACACAAGTAAAAATAATGAAATATAGATCAATACTTATAGTGTAATTGCCTAATTCCAATTTTATTACTTCACCACTTACCTTAACCCATATGCCAAATAAAAACGAAAGAGCGAAAATTATAAAATAAATCATGAGATATATTGTAACAAGTGATGATATATTGTTGAAATATTCTTAGAAGCTACAATAAAACCATTCAATTTATTCAGCCATGGCTTGAATTCTGAATGCGTTAAATTGCTTACTGTAACAGTTATATTTTGCCAATCATTATCGTTTATTGACTCCTCAATTTCTGCGAATTTTGCCCTTAATGGGTCATTTTTATCTTGTATTCTAATCCAGTTTGAAATGATTTTTTTAGACAATGTACTTTTATTGTAGTTAATAACAGCAATGGTCTTCTCAAAAGATAACTTCAACTCACGTAAAGTATCTACCTCTTTCAAACTTTCCAATTCATTTACTGCATTTTCTATCTCTGGATCATCAAGCTCTGATATCAAAGGCTTTATTGAATTTATATGATTATCAAATTTTGCTTCTCGCAATAACGAATTCTTCATTTTAACTACAAGTAGCAGCAATCTTGCGAGGTTCTTATGCCTTGAGCTACCATCACCTTGCTCACATTGAGTGTGCAGACCTCTCTTTAAGTCAAATATCTTTTTTTCTACCCTGGATTGATTAACTTCAAGTGACATTCTGAATTCATCTATTTTTTCCGTTAAAACATTTATATTGTCTTTGCTTTCTTGCTGAGTTATTTTTAAAAAGATTATGTTATTTATTGTGATGTAACCGGTAAATAACAATACAATTAAGAACCAACCTATGTACTTTTGCTGAGTATCATTCATAACGTAGTATCTCCGCAGGATCTTGTGCAGCTGCCTGCAATGCAGGAGCAATTGTCGCTAAAAATGATAAGAGTAACGCAAGTGCAGAAATACTTACTACATCTTGAGGGACTAATATCACCGGTAAACTTGAAAAAAAGTATATCATAGGATCAAACAGCTTGACGTTAGTAATGTTTTCTAAAAACACTCTAATACTTTCGATATTGAGAGAAAAAACGACACCTATAATACAGCCAAGACAAGTTCCCGTAAAACCGATTAATAGACCACAAGCGCAAAATATGCGCATAATGCTTCCACTTGTTGCACCAAATGTACGCATAATTGCAATCGCGGATTTCTTTTCTTGCACTATCATCATTAAATTTGAGATAATATTAAATGCTGCTACAACTATAATCAAAGTAAGAATTAAAAACATCACATTTCTCTCAGTTTTTAAAGCACTAAAATAATGGCTTTGCTGTGATTGCCAACTTTCAGCTTTCATTCCTATTTCTTTTTCTATAGCATCTGCCAGCTTACCAGCTCTAGTAACGTCGTCTACAAGTACTTCTATATTTTTTATGCTATTTTCATAATTAAAAAAGGCTTGTGCTGATTTTAGAGGCATATATATCAAGGTATTATCATACTCAAACATACCCATATCAAATATTGCTATAACTTTATATTTTTTCATTCGCGGCATTTCACCAAGTAATGCATCAAATTCTTCAGATGATATAAACGTAATTTTGTCGCCATAGTCAACGTTCAAAGCTTCTGCCAATCGTGCTCCTATTATTATCCCTTCATCAAATTTTTTTACATCACCTATAATTACATTATTTGTAATGGTAGTACTATCAAGCAAATCTTTAGTTGACACACCTCGCACTACGCTACCTGCAATTTTACCATTTGCTACAATAATAACTTGATCATTGGTCATAGGAGTAGCTTTTAATATACCAGGAATTTTCTCAATAGATTTCGAAACTGTGCAGTAATCTGAATTTATGTTCCTATCAAAATAAACATTAATATGGCCATCAATGCCAAGTATTGAGTCAAGCAACTTTGCTCTGAATCCGTTCATCACAGACATCACCACTATTAGTGTTGCAACTCCAAGGGCAATGCCGATAATAGAGAACAAAGTCATTATAGAGCAAAATCTGGCATTTTTCGCTCGCAAATAGCAAGCAGCCATAGTAATTTCAAAGGCAATGGACATTACAAAATATTTTGAGGTTAAACATTATATTCTTGAAACTTCGTATAATTGTAGACTTTTCTTTATTTGAAAACTAGATATTTTTACTCCTTTAAATTTAGCAGACTTATAGAGTATCTTTAACATTAGAATTTCAAAATCTTCCATATACATCATCCAATCTCACTATATCATTATCAGATAAATGCTCTCCTATCTGAAATTCAACTATTTCAAGTGGAGAGCTTGTGCTTTTATAACATAGAAGAAATCAAGAATATTATTGGGTTTATTCAATAAGTTATAATTTTTTCCTTCCATAATTTTCAAATTGTGCAACTAGTTGCTTTACATTTACATCTGTGAGAAGAGCATTTTTGCTAACATGAGGTCTCGGATCAGATTTTGCTGATAAGGGATTCATCTGAGATATTTCATCCCTCATTGGAAATAAGCGAGATTGGGAAGTAACTTTTGGTGATGGCCTAGTTTTTTTCTCCACATCTATATTCACTTGTGCAACAGGAGGGGTCCTGCTTTCAATAGTTTGCGCATTAGGACTTTCTTTTGCTTGATTTTGTTTGAATTTTTTTCTTATCTCTTGTACTTTAATATCGATATTATAATTAATTTCTTTTTCCATAGAAGATACTACCATTTCTAGCTTTGTGCTTGATTTTTGATCAATATGACCTAACTTTTTAAGTTTTGGTGGTAATTCAGGTTTATCTTTAGTTGATTTAGGAACAGTTCCTACTACTTTTGGTTTTTGTCTAACTTCCTGACCAGCAGTAAACATTTTTTTTGGCAATGGGGGTGCTATTGATGGTTTTGGCAATATAGGAGGTTTAGATTGTTGTTTTTGTTTAAGTTCTCTTTTTGCTTCTATATGTTCTTTAAGAACTGTTGCATAAATTAGCTCTTCTCTAGGCGATTTTGAACTTTGTGAATTTTCTGTTAAAATTTTACTCTTCTTCTCTTGATAATTTGATACCTCTTTGTATCCAGGCTTTTCATCTAATGAATTTCCATGGCCTGAATCATTATAATTAACTTCCACTTGTCTATTTTCTTTTAGAAAACTGCGTTCTGGCTTTTCTGGAGCTATTGCAATATTTCCTCTTTCAACTTGCTCCAAACCTGAAATTTTACGATAAGCCTCTAGATATTCAAAGATTGTCATTGAAGTAGGAGGAGGTAATTTATCAATAAAACTACTTATATTCTTAACTGGAACATTTCTTCCCGAGATTCTATTCAATATTTCCTTTAATATCTTAAGACCTGATGGCTTTCCATTCATTGATTTTACATAATCAATTGAGTCACTACGTATAACAAACTTAGCTACATCTTCTGCCTTATCTGTAAAACGCTTTAATGCCTGAGATAAATCCCTTACCGTTTTATTATAATGTCTAATAGTTACTAACTCATCTCCTGCTTTTATAGCTTCTTTAAGGAAATCGAGATTTTCTCTATAATTGTCACTTTTAAATGGATCCTTCATATTAATTACAACTCATTATTTATTAAAATATGGGTATAGATTTAAAATATTAAGATTTAGTAAATATTATTTTTTACATAAAGCAACTATATCCATATTATAAATTGCCAACAAATGCATTTATGGCGTTACCATATTCTTCCATATACATCATCCAATCTCACTATATCATTATCAGATAAATGCTCTCCTATTTGAAATTCAACTATCTCAAGTGAAAAGCTTGCGCTTCTATTTTCAATCCTATGAGAAACTTCCCTTGGAATTTCTATCACATGATCTTTCAGTACAGAATATTCTTTGTCGCCTAAACTAACATACCCAACTCCCGATAGTACTATATGGTATTCATCTCTATAGCGATGGAATTGCTTAGAAGTGCAGCTTAATGGATTTATAAAAAGATATTTTATAAGAAAATTTTCGCTCATTAAAATTATACTATAAAATCCCCATGGCTTGATTTCTCTTCTTATCGCTTTTGCTTTCTTAACCTTATTAATAAACGATATTAGGCTTTTGTTTGGTTGCTTATAAGCTCCACCCAATAAATTTTTATTACTTTCTGTCGTTGAAGATGGTTCTTTTTCTCTAATCACATGCTGAAATGACAACGGTTCTTTGCTAAACTTCTCACTCAATTCTAAAACTGAATTCCAAGTTCCAACATCCAATCAATCGAAATTAGCTTCTATCATTGCAACGTTTTTTGCTTTTTCCATTACCAAGTAATCAATAGATATGCCTTCAATTCCTGCAAAATCTCGTTGTTTTAAATATAGAAATCTCTCTTGCGGTATGAAATGTTTAAAACATAAATTATAAAGACTTGGGGCAGATTTTTTGATCTCATCTATATAGCGTTTTGCTTTGAACACAAATATTCCAGAATTCCAATAATAATCATTACTTAATACATGCTCAGGTTTCTCTATGAAATCCTTTACTATATGATACTTTTCCTTATGATCATAAACTGCATTTATATAGCCGTATTCAGAATTGAATTCATGAGGCTTAACCCCAAAAGTAACTATAGAGTCAGCCTCAGAAGCTAACTTAGACGCTTTCTCAACGGAAGCATAAAAATTATTCAAATCACCTATAAAATGGTCTGAAGGCAGAATTAACATTATCTCGTTTTCATTGCAGAGAAGCGCAGCAATTAATATCGCTGCTGCTGTTCCAATTTTCACTGGTTCGAAAATCACTTTATATTCTTGCAGCGCATGCAACTCCTTCTTCACTAACGACTCGTACTGTATATTTGTGGCAATTATGGGTGGCATATAACCACTTTTTAGCCTCAATAAAGTGTTCTGAAACATAGTGTTATGGCTAAATATTTTTTGAAATTGCTTTGGCTTCGATAAAGGCCAAAGTCTGCTGCCACTACCACCGCATAGTATTACAGGGTGCATTTAGTTAAGAAAATTAATTAAATAATTAATATCTTATACTGAGGATAAAATGTATGCAAGTTTTTGTTGTGGAATAGCTAATAAAGAAAGTAAATGTTAACTTAAAATAATGGCTGATTAGTGTGGTGGATGTGACAGAGCGCTTGCGCCTGCCTGTCTTTCTTGTGTTATTTTATCAGCATGGTTGCTCAATTTCTCCTGAGCAATAGCCTTTTTTCTAGACTCAGCTATGCTTTCATTATTTAAGCTTTTTCCAACACCTGGTTTTCTAGATTTATCTATACTTTCACTACTTTTGTTTAGCCCCTCTTCTAATTCTTTCTCAATGTCTGGCCTTCTAGCGTTAAGCTCATCCCATGTGCCCACTATACTAAGTGGCTTATGATCCTTTTGCCCTGGCTTTAGCCTTTCTCCACCTTTAATAACATTAAAGTCACTTTTTGCTTCTTCCCAACATCCTTTCAATTGGTGTTTCCACATAGTGAAGTAAGCATCACCATACTTCTTCTTATCTGCTACAAATAATAAAATTGGAGCCTTAAGTATGGTAGCTCCCATATTCACTAAATCTTTTACTGCCATTGCAGGGGTGAACAAAAGATAGCCAAAAGACTTTGCAATTGGGTTTTGTTTGCTTATTAAATGCTCCCCTAATTTTATAGGAAGAGAAGTCAATAATTTAGCACAAACTTTAGCCAAGCTTGTAGCAAAAACGATAGGAACAGATATAAGACTTTTATCTCGCTCTAGATTACCATTCTGATCTCTAATTTCAGAAAAACTAGTGTTTAATTTCTTATAATCACTAGTGTATAGTAATTTTCCATTTCTTCCTTTTTCATCAACAACTTCCTGAACTTTACCTTCTTTATTTTTTACCTCTTTAGTTAGCACAGAAGAATTAGTTAATTCAAACGGATATTGAGGATTCTTAGTTTTTTGAGCTTCAAAAATTGGCACGTGTTTTTTCAAATCCATTCTCGAAAAGCCTAATGGCTCAAAGTATGACTTATTTAACCAATCTATAGGAATTTGCTTACCCTGATTGTCTATATAATTGATAGTAAAATAAGATCTATCATTATCTTCATTTTTGGTAACTAAAGATAATCTGAAACTTGGTTGTTTTCCATTCTCATCTTTTTGACCATACAAAAGTTTATAGGTTGGATTTTTATCTTTATCTAGTATAGCATTTCCATGCATATCCCTGTTTTCTATGATTTTAGCAGACTGTACAATTTGATCATAATTTTTTGGATACTGGCATTTCTTTCCATCATACATCATTACCTTTCTAAGGTCTTCGACGTAAACTTGAGATTCAGGTGAAGTAAACAGATCCTTTACCTTTAGCGTAAAGTCCGTTCCCCACTTTTTCAATCTCTCTAACATATTGCTAAACCAAAATCGCTATAGTTCAATAATAAAACTAGTACACTAATAATATATTAACACAGCACCGGTGATTTTACAAGAAAATATGCCTGTAAAAGAAAAAAATTGTGAAGGCAAGAACTATATAAGTAATGCTTGATAAGTACTTTATGCATGTAATTGTAAAAATCCTTAGAGATACGCTGTGTATATAATCTTCACACACTACCTGCATTCCAAGAACTGCATGCCAGAAAATACAAAACAATAATACAACAAAAAATAAAAGCTCTAGAGGATGATCAATGGCCTGAAATAATTTTTCATTAAAAGACAAAGGGCTATCAGCATAAAGTGCGCAAGAAAATGAATAGATAAACCAAGGAAACAGGAGCAGTAAAATTACCGCAGAAACACGCTGGACCCACCAATGATGTACTGAATTTCCAAATTGACTCATATAAACATAAATAAAAAAGCAATAGTAGAAAGAAGTAGCGTTACTGTCAGCAGTATAGCACTCCTTGAAACGCCAGTAATTTCTAAATTAAGCCCAATATCCCACAATAAATGACGAATACCATTAAGAAAATGATATACAAAACTTATAAAACATAAGACATAAGCTAATTTAGCAACAGGAGTGAATAATAATGCATTTAAGTACCTTACTATAAGTAACTCAGGAAAGTAAATATGTAATATGAAATACCAAGAAAGTATCATTAATAAAAGGAATAGCAAGATACCAGTCAATCTGTGCATAATAGAGAAAAGACTAGTAACTTGTACTTTATATATTTGTAAATGTGGAGAAAGAGGCCTATCACTCATAAAATTCCGTTACCGGGAAATTAAAATAAAGTAGAAGTAAAGACAGCAGTATAGCACATAACAACACCATCATTAAAAATGGTAAGTTATGTGCAAAGCCTAAGGAGGTAATCCAGCTGCAGATTCCCCTACTGCTACCTTGTTACGACTTCACCCCAGTCACCGATCCCACTTTAAATAACTCCCTCCTTGCGGTTAGGTCGTTAGCTTCGAGTGAAACCAATTCCCATGGCGTGACGGGCAGTGTGTACAAGACCCGAGAACGTATTCACCGTGGCGTGCTGATCCACGATTACTAGCGATTCCAACTTCATGCACTCGAGTTGCAGAGTACAATCCGAACTGAGATGGCTTTTAAGGGATTAGCTTAGCCTCGCGACTTTGCAGCCCATTGTAGCCACCATTGTAGCACGTGTGTAGCCCACTCCATAAGGGCCATGATGACTTGACATCATCCCCACCTTCCTCCAGTTTATCACTGGCAGTTTCCTTAAAGTCCCCAGCATTACCTGATGGTAACTAAGGATGAGGGTTGCGCTCGTTGCGGGACTTAACCCAACATCTCACGACACGAGCTGACGACAGCCATGCAACACCTGTGTGAAATCCGGCCGAACCGACCCTATCCCTTCGAATAGGTATAATTTCCATGTCAAGGAGTGGTAAGGTTTTTCGCGTTGCATCGAATTAAACCACATGCTCCACCGCTTGTGCGGGTCCCCGTCAATTCCTTTGAGTTTTAATCTTGCGACCGTAGTCCCCAGGCGGAATGTTTAACGCGTTAGCTGTAATACAGAAAGTAAACTCCCCATATTTAACATTCATCGTTTACAGCGTGGACTACCAGGGTATCTAATCCTGTTTGCTCCCCACGCCTTCGCGCCTCAGCGTCAGATTTGAACCAGATAGACGCCTTCGCCACTGGTGTTCCTCCTAATATTTACGAATTTCACCTCTACACTAGGAATTCCTCTATCCTCTTTCAATCTCTAGGTTAGCAGTTTTAAAAGCAGTTCCAAGGTTAAGCCTCGGGATTTCACTTTTAACTTACTAACCAGCCTACGCGCCCTTTACGCCCAATAATTCCGAATAACGCTAGCCCTCTCCGTATTACCGCGGCTGCTGGCACGGAGTTAGCCAGGACTTCTTCTGTGAGTACCGTCATTATCTTCCTCACTAAAAGAGCTTTACAACCCAAAGGCCTTCTTCACTCATGCGGCATGGCTGGATCAGGCTTTCGCCCATTGTCCAATATTCCCCACTGCTGCCTCCCGTAGGAGTCTGGACCGTATCTCAGTTCCAGTGTGGCTGATCATCCTCTCAGATCAGCTATAGATCATTGCCTTGGTAGGCTATTACTCCACCAACTAGCTAATCTAATATAGGCTCATCTAATAGCAATAAATTTTTCCCCCGTAGGGCGTATACGGTATTAGTTGCCGTTTCCAACAATTATTCCGTACTACTAGGTAGATTCCTATACATTACTCACCCGTCTGCCACTAAGTTATACCATAGCAAGCTACAATATAACTCCGTTCGACTTGCATGTGTTAGGCCTGCCGCCAGCGTTCATTCTGAGCCAGGATCAAACTCTCAAATTTAGACTTCAACCTATAAAAGGTTGAGGGTACATCGGATAAATACGACAAAAAATAATTTAGCTTAATACTGCTGTCTTTATTTCTACTTTAGAAATATTTTAATCTCCAACTATTCAAACAACTTTGAGAATATTATTATGTGATATAATCACTATGTCAATATGTTTTTGCAAATCAAAAGCATTAATGTATAAATATATAACTATTTGGAATATTACCATGAAAAAATACATCTTTCTGCTTGCACTCGCACCAATGTTAGTTGGCATCACATTATATTTATTGCGCAACATTGATAATACAAAACAATCTATAACTGCAGGTGACAAATTTTACGAAGTATTATTCTTAAAAAAAGATAGTAAGCTGCTGCTAGAAGAAATAGATTCAAATTGGGGGTATTTAGCAAATTTTGAACACGCATTCAATCATATCTCAGATTCAATGCCAACAGACACAGCATCTATTTATAATGATTTGGCAGATGATAAAGATGCTCCTGATATTTTGCGTGAGTTAGCACAATACTTAGAAGTAATGAGCTTACTTCACTCTAACGGTGAAAAAATAAATAAAGATAAAATTGATAATTTAGAATCAAGTGCAGTGTATCCTTATTCAAGCCAAGAAGCTATCGCTGTAGTAAAGATACATAATAACGACATTAAAGGTGCAACTGAAATATTGCGTTCCCTATTAAATGATAGAAAATGCCCTATTCTAATCAAAGCTAATGCACAAGAACTACTTAGGATATATGGAAGTTAACTCATTAGACTTTTTGTATAGTTTTTGGCAACAACCGTGAGAAACGAAAAAACTTACTTGACAAACTCTACCAGCCCCCTTATTATGACAATAAGGGTATTTATGACTCAAAACTTGTTTTTGATCTGCGCAGGTTCAACAACAAAAATTCAGTAAAAAACTCAGAGTATTTATTGGCAGATTACATAAAATTATAGCGGCTGCATGTCTTTTTTATTTTTTCTACATTCAGCCAAATCGCGCTTATTTTAAGCGTTAGCACATTATTACAGCGCCACTTACAGTAATATAGAGTCAAAACTCGCACCACGGGGCTTCTTTTGCCTTTTTTTTTCGTTTGGTAAATTTCTTAAACATTTATAGTTAAACGACAACCGTCATCCCGCAGCGGGATCTCTTGTTAGCGGATGAGATACCGCGAATGAATTGCGGTATGACGGTCTGCTGCTTGTTAGCGGCTAAGAGATACTGCAGCGGAATGACGGTTCGTGGTGGTATGAAGGTTAAGCAATTCGTCATCCCGCTACGTGTTAGCGGCTAAGAGATACCGCGGTGGTATGACGGTTAAGTAGGGTGTCATTCCAGTCTGGAATCTAGTTCTTATTGTACATTTACTTGGTAAGTTTCCTGGATCCCAGTGTCTGGGCACTGGGATGACATCATAGAGGCGCTGGCCTGACAATCGTCATCCCGCTGCTTGCTAGCGTTATGACGGTTATCAGTAAACATGAATTACTTTAGCCATGCAATCAGGCTCCCTAAAAACACTTTATAGCTCTTGAGTATAAAAAAAATTCCTTTAATAATAAGGTATGCTAATCAGGAATTTAATAAAACAAGCGACTAAAGTAGGAAGCAGTGAAAATGTAATACGATATATTGAGTATCTCTATCAATTTGAGAAGTTTAGAAACACATTAAACCTCACTTTATCACTAATAAAGCAAAACAGGCTCTCATTTGAAATATACCAAGAGGGATTAGTGGATATGGAAGAGGGGATGTGTAAGACAATTCAATCTTCCAGTGTAAATAGATATGTTATTGTACTGAGGAAGTCAAACCCATACATTATAGTACACGAACTTTCACATATGGTTGAAAATGAACTGAACTTAAGTTTGGAACAGGAATTTCTCCATAAAGTTTATCAAGATGTCGAGCAGAACCTAAAGCAAGCAAATATTCTTGTGCAGAAAATTATCGGCCAAGTTATATTTAAGGAGATACAGGCTTATCAAACTGCAAAATCACGTGCATCTGAATTATTTGCACGCTATTTTGAGCTATTTGCTTGGGCACAAGAGGTTTATCCTAAGGATAAAGAATACTTAATTCGCACTCAAGATTTAAACAAAGTGTTCCTTGCTACTGATCAATGGAAAAAGAGCTGCCTGGATCCACAAATGATGGATAGAATAGATAAGGAAATCAAGGAATACAGCAATAAAACCACCACTAAAGACGTAACCAAAGTGCAAAGCAATTGGACTAATAAATTTTCTCCTGGGGGCAAAAAAATTAGCTCCATATTTGGAGATGATGATTAGCTTATAGTGCAGGTTTTCCTACGTCATACCGCAATTCATTCCACAGCTGTACGAACGTCTAGTTTAGTGATAAAATGTATATAACTATTGATGTCATTCGAGCATTTACATTTGTTACATCAGCACTCACATTTGTCATCTCAGTCTCCTCTTCCTGTCATCCCAGTGCGTGACACTGGGATCTAAATTTTATGAAAAACTATTATATTTATATACTTGCAAGTAGACACAATAAGGCTCTATATGTAAGTGTTACGTCGAATTTAATTAAACGAATTTGGGAGCATAAGAACAAGGTTATTCCCGGTTTTACGTCGAAATATAATGTACAAAAATTAGTTTATTTTGAAGAATTTCAAGACGTAGATTCGGCTCTTAATAGAGAAAAACTTCTAAAAAGTTGGAGAAGGGAATGGAAAATCAATTTAGTTGCAAGAAAAAACCCAAATTGGTGTGATTTATATTACGAAATTACTAAGTGAGATCCCAGTGTCACGCACCGGGATGACGAGAGAGGAGACCTGGAATAACAAGAAAGTGCTCCATCTCAATGGCGCAATGTTCATACGATTGTAGATTCATTTGCGATATCTCATCAGCTAACAAGCAGCGGAATGACGGTTGTCGGTAAATCTTTTAGCTGTAGAAGTTAACTGCAAAGTTAACTTCTACAGCGTTTCAAGATATAGTTTTTATAATAAAGTGTTCGAATATACATGAAAACCATTTTAGCTGTTGAAACAAGCTGCGACGAAACTGCAGTAGCGATTGTAAATAGTGAAAAGCAGGTCCTTGCTCACGAGATTCTTTCTCAAACAGAACACAAAAAACGCGGTGGGGTGATCCCTGAAATAGCTTCACGTGCTCATATGAAGCATTTAAGTGGTCTAATAAAAAGCGCCGTGGAAAAATCTAACCTTAACTTTTGTGACCTCAATGCAATTGCAGCAACATCAGGACCAGGACTCATAGGTGGACTAATAGTTGGTACAATGATGGCTAAAGCAATTGCGCATGTAGCACAAAAACCGTTCATTGCAGTGAATCACTTAGAAGCGCATGCATTGGTTATTAGGTTGCTGCATGAGGTAACATTTCCATTTTTAGTCCTACTAATATCAGGTGGTCACTGTCAATTTTTAATTGCACAAGATGTAGGTAAATATATTAAACTTGGAGAAACACTTGATGATTCGTTAGGGGAAGCATTTGATAAAGTTGCTAAGATGCTGGGTTTAAGCTATCCCGGAGGGCCATTAATTGAAAAGTTAGCTAAAAAAGGCAATGGTGCAAGATTTAAATTGCCAAGGGCAATGATAAAACGTTCTGGATGTAACTTTTCGTTTTCTGGAATCAAGACAGCAGTAAAAAACTTAGTGCAGAAACTCGAAATGAGCGAACAAGATGTGTGTGATATGTGTGCTTCGTTTCAAGAGTGTATTAGTGACATACTGCTGGACAGGGTTAGTAATGCGATTATTATGGCCAAATCTTTAAATATCAAAATCAATGACTTTGTGATTACCGGCGGAGTTGCAGCAAATAATTTCTTGAGAGAGAAATTGAAAAAACACATAAACTTAAATATATTTTTTCCCCCTAATAACCTATGTACAGATAATGCAGTAATGGTTGGATGGGCAGGAATTGAAAGGTTACAGAAGAATTATATAGATCCACTTAATTTTGCACCAAGGCCAAAGTGGGAGTTGGAAAGTTATTAAAAACTCTTAATTCGTATCCGTTCAGGATAGCGGCAAGACCATAGAGTAAAAGTGAGTTTACAACAAATGGTGTCATCCCAGTGCTTGACACTGGGATCCAGGTTACTATATATGAAAAGTTATTATGTTTATATACTTGCAAGTGAACGAAATGGAACCCTGTATATAGGTATAACATCAAATTTAATTAAACGAATTTGGGAGCATAAAAGCAAAGCCATTTCCGGTTTCACGTCAAAGTACAATGTTAGTAAATTAGTCTACTTTGAGGAGTTTCAAGACATAAATTTAGCAATTAGTAAAGAAAAGCTTCTAAAAAGCTGGCAGAGAAAATCGAAAATAAACTTAATTGAAAAAACAAATCAAGAATGGAAAGATTTATATGATGAAATCGTATCTGGATTCCAGTGTCAAGCACTGGAATGACACCATTTATTGTGCAAATTGCCTTTGCACAACAAATGTTCGTACAGCTGTGTGTCACGCACTTTGCTTTAATATTTGCACATTAGCCACTCCCCTGAACAGATACCTCAATTTTGAATTAGGCAATGAAGGAAATATTAACTATACTTCTTTGTTTATATTTCCTATTCACATATATTAATATTTTACTTACTTAAAGCAGGCTAACTACCGTTATTAATATTTTTGTAATAAAAATTGTATATGGTGCATATAATCAAATTAAGAGGAAGATTGTGGAAATTACGCCATCAATAAAAAAAGAATTGAAGCAAAGTACTCTATATATTTGTCTAGAAAAATGCAAAAGTGCATTTTGGTTCATCTTTTGGTTTAGTGCGGGAATCAATTTATTAATGTTATTCCTACCACTTTATACCTCTCAAGTGCTTGATCGGGTGATATCAAGCGAAAGTGTGTCAACACTAACTATGCTGACAATTATCACTTTATCTGCATTTGCATGTTCTGCAATGCTTGAAACTTGTCGATATTTAGCCATGGCAAAAATAGGTGATTGGATCGATAAAACTGCAACACCAGATCTGATAGTAAGGTCAATTAGATTAACATCAGTGCAGAGCTCAACTTCAAGTGGTGAAGCAATACGAGATCTCGGGGTAATAAAAAATTTCATTACAGGAAATGGTATATTCTCACTGTTTGATACTCCATGGTCGTTAATTTACCTTGTTGTGATTTTCATGATACACACCTCCACGGGGTTTATAGCTATTGCTGGAATTATTATATTAGTCTCTATGGCAATATGGAATGAACTTGCCACTAAACGAATATTACAAGAAACCAACGAAGAAACTATACGGAATATCAATGCTATAGATGTTGCAACAAGAAATGCAGAAGTAGTTGAAGCTATGGGCATGTCAGAATTCATAGTCTCTGATTGGTGTAAACGAAATGATCAGAATCGAGCAATGCAAATTAAAGCACAAAATCGCTCTAATGTAATTACTGGAATCACTAAATTTTTGCGCTCAACTCTGCAAATATCAGTGATTGGAACAGGTGCATTACTTGCAATTACAGCTCATAAAACTGCTGGTAGCATTATCGCTGCTTCAATTTTAATGGGTAGAGTATTAGCACCATTTGACGCTGCGGTTCATACTTGGAAGTTTTTAAATCAGACTAGAATGTCATATGGAAGGCTACAAAGACTTATATTAACATCGCCAAAAAGGGAGCAAACAATGGCTCTACCAGAACCTGAAGGAAAATTGGAATTTGATAGAGTATTTTTTACTCCTTATGGAAGCAATAAGCCAACAGTAAAAGGAATATCATTTATTATAGAACCAGGGGACGTAGTAGGTGTGATTGGTGCAAGTGCTTCTGGTAAATCCACTATCGCAAAATTAACTGTTGGTGTATGGAAGCCAATATCTGGTGTAGTCAGACTAGATGGCGCTGATGTATATACTTGGAATCGAGAAAATTTTGGTAATTATGTTGGCTACTTACCTCAAGATATTGAGTTATTTAACACTAGTATCAAAGCTAATATTGCTCGCATGAGACCAGATCCAAATCCTGAAGAAATAATCAAAGCAGCAAAAATTGCAGGAATACATGAACTAATACTAAGCTTACCAAATGGATATGATACAACAATAGGAGGTCTTGGAGGAGTAACCCTCTCTGGCGGCCAAAAACAGCTTCTTGGACTTGCCAGAGCTTTTTATGGTCACACAAAACTTTTAGTACTTGATGAACCAAACGCTAACTTAGATAGCAATGGAGAGGCATGCTTAATTAATGCAATTGGCATTGCAAGAAAGCAAAATACTACTACTGTTATCATCACTCACAAGCTACCGTTATTGTCCGTAGTTGATAAGGTGATCCTCATGTCAGATGGTGTTATTTACGCTATGGGCCCAAAAGATGAGATTTTGAGCAAATTAGTTGCTCCATCATCAAGTACCACAGAAGATGAGCGCTCTTCAGCAAATGGTTAGTTCTAAATTCTGTATCCGAAATAACAACTGTTCCAGTATAACGCACATCTTTCTAATTAATTTAATCTATTACTTAAATAACTTAATATTAGTAGTGATTTTATAAAAAAACTATAATATAAATAATGCTGTTGCGAAAATTTGTAACAATATTTCCCTCTAACGTTTAATGAATTTCAATAAATTGCCTTTTTAATTCTAGATAAGTATACGTTTTGTTAATATGTTGAGTTCAAAATCCAAAAGTAAGTTTATGCTTTCTATTGGAGAAGAAGGCATAATGTTACTATATTTTAAAAATAACACTTTAAATAAAAGGTATTTTGTTAAGGGCAAAAACGATAAAGCAGTTTCCGATTTAATTTCATGTCTTTCGTCAGACAAAAAAGCACCTTTATACCTAGTACTTAATCATGCAGATCAAAATTACTCGCTACAGTTTATTACAAGGGCAAACAAGATTAGTGCCTATCTATCAGCAAAAACAAAGATGGAGCATTTTTCTCGTAATAATGACATAGGTTCAGTTTTTTTGGTTGAGAAGCCAAACAAATTCAATCAAAACTGGTGCTATCTTCTTGTTTCATCAAAAGCAAAGCATTTAGTAGAATATTGGTTGAATGTGTTTATTGAGATAGGCTCTAACTTTAAGGGAATATTAATGTTTCCTATAGAAATAAGTAATATAACAAAAAAGATTCTACATAAAGATCCTAATAATTGGAAAATTATAGTTGCTGCAACTAAAACGGGAGGCTATAGACAAGTGGTTCTTAAAGAGAATAAAATGATATTTACGCGTTTAGTACCATTTACTAATGATAATTTACCAGGAATTATTGCTGGTGGAATATATCAGGAAGTGCAAGATACTATTTGATCCTTAACTAAGTTCGGGTTTGAAAAAATAACCCTATCGACCTTTGCATCATAGTGTCAGAAGATATTAAAGCTAGTTTATCAGTCATAAATTTTTCAGAGAACAGTGTGAACATATTAACTCCATATGAGTTAGGCAAACTATTAGGAGCAGAACTAGCTATAAGTGAAAAAGATAACTTTTGTGATACCATAATTTTGTTTCATAGCTTTAAGAATAAATTAGCAGCTATTTTTAATACAAAGGAAACTAAAGAATTTTATCTATTCAATTATCTTTATTTAAACTCTCCTCAAATTTTTCTATACTTCGCTTTGGTTTTAGTTGTAATTAACGCCCTTTGTTTGCTAAATTTGTATTCAAACTTCAGTGTCGCTAATAATTTATCCGCAAAGCAGAGCACCTTAAATAACCAATTAACAAAACTTAGCCAAAGCTATAATGTAAAAAAATAGATGAAATTTATGATTTTATTAATATCAATAATATTTTATCAAAAATAGAATACTCTCCTCTTACACAAGTTAAGTATGTAGAAAAGTTAAAAGTACCAGGTATAGAGCTTCGATCATTTGAATGGAATTATAATGAGGCAAAAAGTTATATTACCACAACTTTAAGGTTTAATTTTCGATCCGGTACAAATATTTCCTATCAATACGAGAAACTACGAAAAAATTTAAACGATAATTTTCGTACCTATGACATTAATATTTCTGACTTACCTGCTGCTAAAGGGCAAAATCTATCTATTGATGTTGAAATAGGAGAGGCAATGTAGATTAATGACTATCTCTCAATTAAAAAGAAAAGCTACAATTCAGTTTATATCGTATTTATTATTATCTGTTGGATTAATAGGGTTATTAACATATGTTGTTATCTATAACGAAAAAGTTTATAATAAAAACCAAATTGCGATTGATAAAATACATTCTATTAATTTACAGATTACTGGAATTCAAAAAAAGGAAGTTGTTCTAAATAAAAACCTAGATTTATGGAAAAAATTTCCTCTTCAAATTTACACAGTAGCAGATACATTGCAAATTTAAATTTTGAGCTTAGCAAGTTATATAAAAAGTACTATATATTAGAACCTGAAATATCAATTTCTATACCCGAAGAAGTTGAGCTTCACAACAAAAGTGAACGCACAAAAGTAATAAAAAGTGAAGTGGTCCTAAATTTAAGTTCAATCAGCGATAAGCATATTTTTTTATTTCTACAGTCTATTCCAAATCTGCCCGGTTATGTTATGATCAAATCTCTTATTTTAAACAAGCAGAGAAATATTGATGCTGCAACTATGAAACAAATTTTGAATGGTAATATGATAGAGATAGTGAGAGTTAATATAGTCTTTGATTGGTATACTATATTAAGTAGATAAGGTGATGAACATAAAGCTGTTTTTTATTTTTACGCTACTCATTTCCAATGTTAATGCATATTGCAGTTGTGAAGGTATCATAGAAAGCATAGCAATTTGTAAGGAGTATTCTTGCCGACAATATATTGGCAATGAAGATTTTATTGAGCATAAAATATTAGGATTAAATAGTGGAAATTTATGCGTATATATAGAAAAACAAGGTGATGATGAAATGGTTTGTCATCATTCTCAGTATGGAATGATGATAGAAAAAAGATATTTTGAAAGTATTCTTAAAGTTGGCAATCAAGAAATCGATGATTTTATTGATATAGCAAATTTGCGTGCAAAAGAGTGTTTCTTTATTAATAATCAAAAACTAAGCTATACAGATCGGGACGATATAATAAGAGAAGCAGTGGAAAGTGACTTTGACGTTTTGTCACAATATAGTAACGTAAAAAGCATTTTTTTTGATGAAGAGCCAGTTAATAGAATAGTCAATGAAATGGAAAAGTTCAATTTAAGGTCTTCAAGAGCTGCAAAAGAGGAGGTGTCAGATAATTTCGACTGTAAGGTAGTAAGTTTAGACTCAATTTTATATCTTTCTCCCGATACATGGAAAATATGGGTAAATGGAAAGCTGTTTATAAATACTAAGGACTTAAAGGTGCACTCAGTCACTGAAAATTGTGTGACTTTTGTATGGGCCGTAGATCAAAAAGCAATAAAAAAGCATGCGAATGATTCTCAAAATGTATATCTTGGACAGGGGAGTGTTATGTTTACGCTTTATCCAAAACAAAAATTTGACTTGGATAGCTTATCTATTAAATAATTTAGTACATAGCCAAAGTGACTTAGGTTTACCGACAACCGTCATCCCGCTGCTCGTTAGCGGGATCTCAACATAGGTACCGCGGGTGGGTAGCTATATATGCGCTTGTAGCTCAGTTGGATAGAGCGTTGCCCTCCGGAGGCAAAGGCCGTGGGTTCGAATCCCTCCAAGCGCACTTTTAATTAAATTTGACAATAGTACTTTCACATAAGATAATAAAGGGATTTATTTAGAGCATAATTATGTCTGGTGGTACCATAAACAAAGTCATATTAGTTGGTAATTTAGGAAAAGATCCTGAAATTAGGACTACACAAAATGGAAAAGAGATGGCAAGTTTTTCAATAGCCACGTCTGAAAGTTGGACTGACAAACTTTCCGGTATGCGCTCTGAAAAGACAGAATGGCATAATATTGTAATTTTTAGTGAAGGATTAGTAAAAATCGTCAAAGATTTTGCACGCAAAGGCAGTAAAGTTTATGTTGAAGGTTCTTTGAGAACTAGAAAATGGACTGACCAAAACGGTAGTGAAAGATACACAACAGAGGTGGTTCTATATAATTTTAATAGCGCTCTTACTCTCTTGGATTCGCGACCAAACTCCGATTACAAGCCAAGTGAATACAAGCAAAATGAAACAGAACAAAAAAATAAGCACGAAAGTTTTGACAACGATATAAAGGATGAACTAATCGACGATGAAATACCATTTTAACAATTTAAATTGAAATCTACATTTTTATGGACTGCTTGTGTTACTCCCTTTAATTACAATGGGGATAGCATAGATTATAGCAGTTTGCAGCGTTTACTTACAATACAAGCTGAAGCTGAAAATGGTGTAGTGTTGCTAGGTAGCACAGGTGAAAGCCTATCGCTTACTGATTCTGAAAAGCGTACATTAGTTGAATTTGTATGTAAGCTAAAATTAAGTACGAAAATTATAATTGGTGTACCATGGGTGAGTCTATATCAGACTCTTGAATGGCTTGATTTTTGCAGGGGTATGCCTATTCACGGCTATCTAATGACAACTCCAATTTATGCAAAGCCTGGAATCATGGGGCAGACTTTATGGTTTGAAAAGCTACTTGAAAAAGCACATGTGCCGGCTATGTTTTACAATATTCCATCGAGAGCAGGAGTGAGTCTTCACGCCGAAACTGTACGCAACTTATCCAGCCACGAAAAATTTTGGGCTATCAAAGATTCAAGTGGCACCATTGATACTTTAGCTCAGTATAAGAAAGTTGCTCCAAATATTGAGGTCTTTTGCGGAGATGATAATATGATATCTGATATGGCCGCTTATGGTGCGGCTGGTCTGGTTTCCGTTGCTTCCAATGTTTGGCCACATGTAGCACATGAATATGCTAAGCAATGCCTACTGTCATTCCAGCACGTAACTAGAAAAAAAACAACTCCTCAAATAACAGGAAATGACATGAAAAGTTCAACAGATATCTGGCAACAAGCTTGCAAAGCTCTATTTATTGCCAGCAATCCAATACCTACTAAAGCACTCCTACATGATATTGGGCTCATAGAACACAAAACTGTCCGCCTACCACTCAGCACAGAAGACTTGCCATCTATTGAAAAATTGAGGCAAGCCAATAAAATGATTCTTGGATGGAAAGAATTGGCTACTCTCTAAATAGTCTTGCAACTTTGATTTAATATACAATCCAAGTGTCATTTGAACACCCCCAAACTTATCACTTTATGCCACTGCTCTTCATCTAAAATTTCTACACCTAATTCCACTGCCTTTTTATATTTGGATCCTGGTTTTTCTCCTGCAATTAGGTAGTCAGTTTTAGCAGAAAGATGTGAGCTGACCTTTGCTCCTAGAGTTTTGGCTCTTACTTTTGCCTCTCCTCTACTCATAACAAGTAGCTTACCAGTAAACACTATAATTTTATTATTTAAAACAGAGTCACTAGAGTTGGAGCTCACAGGAAGAATTTGAAGACAAGCAGTAAGATCATTTAACATTTTGATGTTATGTTCCTTAGAAAAAAATGATTCCAAAGATTCAGCCCCTTTTTTTCCTATGCCGTCTATACCTACTAGCTCAGTATTATCTGATGACAGTTCAATCATCGAATTATACCAATTATAATAAGAAACATAGTAATCTGCAAGCAATTCTGCTGCAACTTGGCCAATAAATCTAATACCTAAAGAAAATATAAACCTATCTAGAGTTATTACCCTTCTGCTTTGTATAGAATTTAACAAATTAGCTATAGATTTCTCGCCCCAGCCAGACTGTTCTTCCAGATTAAATTCATCCAATTTTTCTTCTAAAGTAAAAATATCATGGATTTGTTTTATCAGACCAAGGTCGTAAAAAAACTCTATCTGCTTATCACCAAGGCCAACAATGTCAAATGCATCTTTCGATACAAAATGCTTTAGTTTTTCTATTATTTGAGCTTTACAGGCAAATTCCTCAGGACATCTTACTGCCGCTTCTCCCTCAACCTGACGTACTTTGCTACCACATTCAGGGCATACTCCAGGAAACACAAATTCAGGTGTATTTGGAAGACGAGAATCCCTGTTCACTTCAATGATCTGGGGAATTACATCTCCTGCCCTTTTGATTGTTACAATATCTCCCTCTCTTATGTCTTTACGTTTTATCTCATCTTGGTTATGCAGACTTGCTCTACTAACTAGCACCCCACCAATATTGACTGGCACTAAATTTGCAACTGGAGTTAAAATCCCTGTTCTGCCCACCTGTATAAATATCTTATTTAACTTTGTTTTTGCATAAACCGCAGAGAACTTGTATGCAAGTGCTGAGCGCGGTGCTTTGTGAGTATTCCCTAGACGATTTTGTAGTACCAAATCATTTACTTTATAGACTATTCCATCAATATCATAATCCAAGTTATAGCGACAACTATAGACCTCGTTATAGAACTTCAGCATTTCATCCAAACTACTCGTTAAGGACTGATGCTCATTTACGCAAAAACCAAGTGCCTCAAGCTTATTTAGTATTTCACTTTGACTTTTCTCTGCTCCACCAATTAAAGAATAAGCAAAATATCTAAGTGGTCTACTTGCTGTAATGTTTGCATCCAATTGCTTTAGAGAACCAGCAGCTGCATTTCGAGGATTGGCAAATTCATTGTTTTCATTTAACTTTAAAAAGTCGCTGTTACTGATGTATATTTCACCTCTTACTTCTAGTCTTCCTTGCCCACCTTGCAAAAACTTAGGAAAGCCTTTTATTGTTGCAACATTGTGAGTGACATCTTCCCCTAAAAACCCGTCACCTCGAGTTGCAGCTTTAACAAATCTCCCATCCTCATAAATTGCAGAAAACGACAACCCATCAATTTTTGGTTCACATAATATCTCTATTTTGTCCTCAATTAAAAACCTCTTTATTTTAGACAAAAATTTCTCTACACCTTGTTCATCATAAGCATTCTCAAGAGAAAGCATAGGTTCTTGATGTTCCACCTTAGAAAACCTCTCATCAGGTGGAGCACCAACACTATCTTGTGTTGCATAAATTTCTGGAAATTGTGCCTCTATTTCAGCTAACTTTTTCTTCAGTTCATCATATTCAGCATCACTTATTTCTGGCTTATTTTTTTGGTGATACAAAACATTATGATAATTTATTTGATCTTGCAGTTTTTCTCTCATCTTTTCTAAGTTAGTCATGATATCAATATAATGCTACATTAGCATTTGTCGTCAAGTTGTGAATTTTCTTGAATTTATCATATGGTCTTAATCCATCAAATATCAAAGGTACCACAATGCTATAGCCATACTTATTCTTCTCTTGCTCAAATGTATTAGCAGATCTCACTTGCTTTAGCCGTACATTTATATAAAATTAAAATAAATTAGAGTAAATAAGTTATTATTTTACAATATTGCTATTTAAATGCTAACAAGATTCGCTCCAAGCCCAACTGGCTACCTCCACGTAGGAAACGTACGAACTGCCTTGGTTTGTTGGATGTACACACGTAATCAAAATGGAAAATTTTTACTCCGTTTTGATGATACTGACCTTCAGCGTTCAGATGTCAAATATATAAATAATATCATAGAAGACCTAAAATGGATTGGTATCGATTGGGATGCAAGTTTTAAGCAATCAGAGCGCTTTGAGCGCTATAACGAGGTGTTCTTGCAGTTAATAAAAGAAGGGCATATTTATGCATGCTATGAAACAAGAGAAGAGTTAGAAATTAAACGAAAGTTGCAATTAAAACAAGGATTTCCTCCTATTTATGACAGAAGTGCATTGCTTCTAACTGAGCAAGAGAAAATCCATTATGAGCAAGAAGGACGAAAGCCACATTTTAGATTTAAGTTAGATAGAAATGAAGTTGTTAAATGGAATGATGAAGTTAAAGGTGAAATAAATATTGCAACCAGTAGCGTCAGTGACCCTGTGGTAAAAAGAGAAGATGGGATTTACACATACATGCTACCTTCTGTTATTGATGACGTTGACTTTAATGTAACCCATGTTGTACGTGGGGAAGATCATGTAACTAATACCGCAGTGCAAATCCAAATGATTAAAGCATTAAAAGCGAAAATTCCTATATTTGCTCACCTTTCTCTACTACATTTTGATGATAGCAAAATATCGAAACGGAAAGGCGGGCTGGATATCAAGTCCATAAGAGAAGATGAGACTGAACCAATGGCGCTAGTTAGTTATTTAGTGAAGCTCGGAACATCCAATCCAATTGAAGCTTGCACCTGTATGCAATCTTTGATTGACTCATTTGACATTAAAAAATTTAGCTCAGCATCTGTACAATTCAGCTTGAGTGAAGTATACAAGCTAAATAGCAAAGTGCTGCAACAAATGCCATTTGAAATGGTGCAAGACCGTTTAAATCAAATTGGAGTGGACTCCTCAGAGTTTTGGTATTTTATAAGGAACAATATAGAAAAGTTTTCTGAGGTGGCCAAGTGGTGGAAAATATGCAAATCTGATATAGAGCCTGTGATTTTTGATAAGGAGCTTATAAAAATTGCGTTCAATGCATTGCCTCAAGGCGATTGTAACGAAAATACATTATCAGGGTGGGTAAAAGCTATTCGACAGACAGTGGATATAAAGGCAAAAGACTTATTTATGCAGTTGCGTTCAGCTTTAACAGGAACAGAAACAGGCCCAGAACTTGCTAAATTATTAATTTTTATCGGCAAAGAAAATATCATTGCAAGGTTAAAAGAAAAGTGAAAATCAAAAAATTATATAGTAACCAGACTGCATTCTGTGAAAAACACGATCTTTCATTTGAGCTTTCTTCAATTTAAAGTAAATATAGAAACTAGCTATCTTCAAAAATATAGTTGAATAATTGTTAATAGTAGTGTATAATTATTAATATTTTCCAAGCATTATGGCTCTTTCAAAATTTCTCGATCCTCGCAATGATTTGTGTTTCAAAAAAATCTTTGGAACGGAAAAAAATAAGAATATCCTTATTCACTTTTTGAACGATATTTTAGGATTTGCTGAGGCAAGTGCAATACAAGAAGTAGAATTCTTAAGTACTATCATGGATCCCGAAATTGCCTCTGATAAACAAAGTATTGTTGATGTTCTCTGCAAGGATTCTATTGGTAATAGGTTTGTGATTGAGATGCAACTGGCTCGTGATAAAGGTTTTGAGAAACGCGCTCAACTATATGCTGCTAAGGCTTACTCAAGACAATTAGATAAATCTGGCAACTACATTGATTTAAAGAAAGTCTTCTTTATTGCTATTTCCAATTGTAACTTACTTCCTGAAGAAGTTGGTTATATCTCTACTCATAATATACGTGATATAAAAACCAACGGCCATTACTTAAAAGATTTTCAATTTGTCTTTATTGAGTTACCTAAATTTACAAAAAGCAAAGTAGAACAGCTAGAAAGCATAGTAGATCGTTGGTTATTTCTCTTTAAATATGCTGAAGAAACGACAGATGAAGATCTAAAGAAAATTGCAGAAAAGGCACCAATAATAAAGCTAGCATATGATGAGTTAGATAAGTTTCGTTGGAACGAAAAAGATTTAGTAGCTTACGAAGAAAGAATAATGGATCTACGCAAAGAAGAAGCCATTCTTGAATACAGACTTGATCTTGCTGAAGAGAAAGGTATAGAAAAAGGAAAAATTGAAGTCGCAAAAGCAATGCTGGCTAATAATGTTGATGTCAACACTATTGTCAAGTGTACAGGCCTTTCTATTAGTGAGATTAAAGAATTAAGTGTGAACGGTTACATTACATAAAAGGTTTAAATATGCTGGACATACTGATATACTTTCGTATTAAAAAACACCCAATAAGCAGAGTTGTAAGTGGAATAAACCACAAGATGTAAGTGCTAGGTGGGGTAGTTATAATTGAATTGCCGTAAGAATTTTTTAACTCTGAGATTATCTCTTCATCTGTGTATCCATCATTGATTTTTTTACGAATTGCTTCTCGCATATCATACGCGATCTGAGATCCAGATTCAGACAATGATTCGCCAGAACATATTGGACACCTTATTATTTCAAATAAACTGGTTGCTCGTTTTTCCATGCTTTTATCTCTGAGTTTATTATCCAGAGTAAAAGCGTTTACGCTTGAGTGAAATATCAATATGAAAAGTAAACTAACTACTGCTCTCATCCTTGGTTAATTGGGTTATTTTACTGAGTTGGTTCATAAAATCAGTGATGGATAACTTTCCAATAAAGCTTGACCCTACATCATCATCGTACTTTATTGAAAATTGAACGCTGTCATCAGTTGTTTTTTCTGATAAGAAAGAAATTAATTTTTCAAACGCATCTGAAGTTTTTGAGTCACCAATCATAAACGAGATTAATTCTTTATAATTTGATATAGCCAAGTTGATTTTGTCTTTAAATGAAGACGTAACCAAATTATAATTTTGCACTCCACCATCTGCAGCAAGAGAAAAATTATTACTTTGAATTAAAAATTTCTCTATGTTGAAATTAACTCTGGAAGCTGAGATGTGGTTTACAAATTCGTAATCAAATTTAGTGTCGATACTAAGGTAATTTTCAGGATTTGCAGTATTTTTATACCGATAAGTATAAAAATCAAATCCTAGTTTAGTATTTCCACTTGGTTCTTTATCGAGGTGAAATTGAATGTAATTACTTTTATCATTCACTTCAGTTATAACACTTTGCTGATTTTCTGAAACATCACATTTTAATCCATAATCTTCGTAACGAAGTGTATCTATATAGTCTATTACGGTACTATTTCTATTGAATCGCAATGAAGATGGTAAATCATTTAGTCTAACAACAAAGTGGCTGCTATCGTTTGTGTGGCATTTTATATTCTTTTTCTCATCACCATGAACAACAATATTGACTTCATTGCTTGGTATGTAGATATATACTGATTTATCAAACAATCTATTTTTTATCAATAAAGCATCAGATGAGATGGTTAATTGCTCATTGGAAAATTTTGGGTTTGTCACACGGAAAATTAGGTTAAAAGGAAGTCCACTGAAGTCATGTGAAATATCAAACTTTTCGTCGTTAATGTATAGTATTGTTTCAGCTAAAAGATTTTTTACCTTACATGCAGAAAAATACCAAAAACCACTATACGCTACAGGAATAAACAAAAGTAAAGAGATGATAATATAGATAAAAATCTTACGCATAGCTAATTATTCCCCTGTTTATCCAATGATATATTTCTTGTACCCCTTGGTATGGTTACACACAAACCGTCGATATCTTTTGTGATTTTTATTTGGCATCCAAGTCTTGATGTCTCTGTTAAACCGAAGGCTAGATCTAACATATCGTTTTCCTCATCAGATATGGGGTTATGTGTTTCTACAGCATCATAAAATTCTGGATCAACAATCACGTGGCATGTAGAGCAAGCAAGAGAACCTTCACATGCACCTTCAAGCAGATCTGGATCGCTTCTGTGGGCTAAATTAAGCAGAGTTTCTCCCTCTGCAGCTTCATAGCTTTTCTTACTCCCATCAGGTAAAACAAAAGTAACAGATGGCATATTATTCCTATTAAAATCCTTACTAATTTCTCTATATACTACAGGTAATAACTAATATTTGCAAACTCTTTGCAATTCCAGTGCCTATTTCTTGTTATCCAAGTACCTCCTTTAGCATAGATCCCGCTAACAAGCAGCGGGATGACGAATTGCTTAACCGTCATACCGCCGCAAACCGTCATTCCACCGCGAACCGTTATACCATCACGAACCGTCATACCGCGATTCATTCGCGGTATCTCATCCGCTAACACGCAGCGGGATACTTGACCTTTACAGGGATGACGGTTGTCGTTTAGCTATAAATGTTTAAGAAATTTACCAAACGAAAAAAAAGGCAAAAGAAGCCCCGTGGTGCGAGTTTTGACTCTATATTACTGTAAGTGGCGCTGTAATAATGTGCTGACGCTTAGTTTAAGCGCGATTTGGCTGAATGTAGAAAAAATAAAAAAGACATGCAGCCGCTATAATTTTATGTAATCCGCCAATAAATACCCTGAGTTTTTTACTGAATTTTGTCATTGAGCCTGTAGGTCAAAAACAAGTTTTGAGTCATAAATACCCTTAATACTACAATAAGGGGGCTGGCGGAGCTTGTCAAGTAAGTTTTTCGTTTCTACTTAATGACAGTTGTTACCTATGCAAGAAGTCTGTTGTAGTTTGTATGATATCTTTATAAAATGGTTCGCATAAGTTATCTAGCAGTGCAACTAAACAAATACAAAAATCAAAACGTCGCGGTTTTTGGTCTTGGTAAAACTGGTTTATCCGCCATTAACGCTCTAATAAAGAGTGGTGCAAGAATATATGCATGGGATGATCATGAAGAGCAAATAGCAAATACAAAAATGATGTATAAAAAATGTAATTTTATTCATCCCAAGGAATACAATTGGCATGAGATCAGTGCATTGGTTTTAAGCCCTGGAGTGCCAACAGAGCCACATTGGATAGTAAAACTTGCAAGGAGATTTGATTGCAAAATAAAATCAGACATTGAGCTATTTCTTGAAGCTAAAACTACGAACCAGAAGGTAATAGGCATCACAGGAACAAATGGTAAATCAACCACTACATCACTAATAGGGCACATATTAAAATCTGCAGGGAAAAAAGTAGCTATTGGTGGAAATTTAGGCGTTCCTGTTTTGGATCTAGAAAGAGATGCAGAAATTTATGTAATTGAATTTTCCTCTTTTCAATTGGAGTTGATGAATGAAATTAACGTGGACATTTCAGCACTGCTCAATATTACACCAGATCACATAGATAGGCATGGAAGTATGGAGAACTACATAGCAACTAAATTAAAACTGATAAGCGGTAGTGAGGTTGCCGTAATAGGATGTGACAATGAGATTACTGCTGACATATTCAACAAATTCACTGGAAACAAAATTCCAATCTCGGTAACATATTCCCCGATGTCATTCCAGCGCGTGACGCTGGAATCCGGAAAAGAAAAACCATTGCCAACTACTCAGATGACAGAGGGTGGTGCAAGAGATCTAATATCATTGGCAGGTAACGATTTGCTTGATTATAGTGAACAGATTACTGGTATAGATCGAAATTATCTGGATCCCAGTGTCAGCTACTCGGATGACAAAAGGGGCACTGGGATTCAGAAGATCTCGTTAAAACTAGAGAATCATAGCTTATCAGTAAGCGACGTGAAAATAAACCTAATATCCAATGCAGAAAACATAGCAGCCGCATATGCCGTATGTAAGCTACTTGGAGTAGATAGCAACACTATTATCAATGGAATCAAGTCCTTTTCAGGCCTGAGGCATAGGAATGAACTGCTTGGCAAAATAAGAAATGTGTTTTTCGTGAACGATAGCAAAGCAACTAATGCAAAGTCGAGCGAAAAGGCGATCTTATCTTATGAAAACATAAATTGGATCGTTGGTGGAAGAAGCAAAAAAGGTGGAATAGAATCATTAAGCAAGCATTTCACGAGAATTAGAAAAGCTTTTCTTATTGGAGAATCAACCGAAGCTTTTGCAAATGTTATGGAGAACAAAGTAGATTATGTTAAATGTTGCAATCTAGAAGATGCATTCAGATTGGCTTTTGAAGAGGCCTTAAATAGCAAAGAAGAAGTAACTATATTACTTTCCCCCGCGTGTGCTTCTTTTGATCAATGGAAAAATTTCGAGGAACGTGGTGAAGCATTTTGTAGAATGTTTGAAAATCTCAGGTACAATCACACATGCTGTTTAGTATAATGTTGCGTGGAACAAAAGTTAATAATAGATAAGCTAATTAGAGTTATTCCATTTGAAGGGATAAGCGATGAAACCCTATTAAAGGTGTGCACTGACCTTAATCTAGCTAATAGCTTTTGCAAATTTCAGAATGGAATATATAGCGCTTTGGAGCACATAGCAGAGGACTTAAATAGCTTAATGGAAGCTGAGCTAAGAAATTCCAATTTAGAAGATATGAAAGTGCGAGAGCGAGTAAAGTTAGCTATTCAAATACGCCTTTCAAACTACGCTAAGCTACCGAATTATAGAGAACTTTTAAAAAATGTTTTATCATTCTCCGTATCACCAAAAAATACATATTTTTCTAGTAAACTTTTATACAGAACTATTAGCGCGATTTGGTATGGCATTCATGATCAATCAACAGATTTTAACTACTATACAAAAAGAGCAATATTAGCTGTAGTGTACTTAAGTACGATACTTTTTTTTATCAATGATTATTCAGAAGATTTTGCGGATACTTTATCGTTTCTTGATAAACGTATCAACAATGTCATGACATTTCAAAAATTCAAAATTCGCTTAAAAGGAATCATAGGAAATTTCTTATAAGCTTTTCATCATACTGGTTATTCATATTTATATTCTCTTGGTTTTTTTGATCTTTATGTTAAAATAGCTTAATATTTATTAACAATAAAATGAAAGTTATTTATCGTACCAATGGTAATATAAAACCAAAAGAAAATACGAAACATATAATAAACTTTTTTGGAGTACTTGGGTGTATTAAGGTTAATGCACTTGGTAAAGGTGCACCTAATGGGCAAGAAAGTAAGTTAGTTAAGCATTATTTTGACTATCCCTATTTCTCTAGAATTGTTAATCCAGAATTCTTTCAAAAAGAATTAAATGCCGAAGAAAAAAAATTCAATAGGAGAATAGTATCACTATGGTTATGTTTTGCTATATTGTCCACTGCTTCTATTGTATCGTTATGCTTGGCATACCAGAATCAAAAAAGGTACTTACAGGGTTAGCTTTTGCATCAGTAGTTCTATCAATTTTGGCTACCATATGTCTTATCGTATTTTGCCTATGGATGCTTTTTGACTTTGTTAAGAAAAGGTTCGTTGTACATAGAATCAAAAGCTTTTTGGAAAATGAAGTCAGCCCTGAGTGGATAAAGCGTTATAAAAAAGAACTTGTAGGTGACGATAAGGAAATGGATGCAGAAGCTCAAGATCAAGAGTTAGGAGAAAATAAAGATATAGAAGATATTGTAGAGTTCTTCTTGGAAAGAAAGAAAATTGTAGCGCTATATGAATTTCTAACAAACGGTGAAAAATTGGTTCAAGCTGGAATGGCAATGGTAAACATGGTACTTGTAAAAGGTGTGCATCCGAACGATATAATTTTGGATACGAACTCTCTTGGAGGAGGAATTGCAGCAGAAGTTTTAAAAAGGGTTGAAAAGCAAGGGATTTATTTAACGCTAATTCATAGTAACTCTTATAGCTCACTTAAAGATGCAACTAATAACTTTCCTCATGGGATAGGGAATTCTTTCATGAGACGGCTTCCTGCAAAATTCTTGAATTTTTGGTTTAGTCGTTGCGGATTGGAATTTAATTCACGAGAGATTATAGAGAATACAAAATGTCCTGTATTGATTGTTGGTAGAAAAGGTGATACTGTAATTCCACAGGAAGCACAACTCGTTGGTAAGCTTCCAGATTCATCCACATCTGAACGGTTTAGATGGAATATAGTACTTGAACACGATCCTCGAAACACGGAGTGTAAGAACAAAAATATTCATGCTGATCACAAAGAACATTTAGTTTATCATGAAGATAACGGTAGTATAAAAAAGTATGAAGAAAAAGAAAATAAATTTATTGAAGAAGCACGTGAATATTTAATAGACTATGAATTTAATAAAAATTTTGATCTAGAGAAGTACAGAAAAAGTGGTTTCTTTGGAAAATTGACGGAAATAGAACTCAAACCCATCAATGAAAGGTATATGCAAGTTTAAGTTAATAGAGAAAGAAAAATTATTCTTGCTATACCGTAGGTACGTTCCAAGATTATACTGAAGTTTTTATTGCACTCAAAACCTTCATTTTTTCTAGTCTCTAGAATTATCAATGCATCATTACTTAACCAGCCTGAGTGAGCTAATCCATCTAAAGTTGACTCAACCAGATTGCTATTGTAAGGCGGGTCTATAAAAACTATGTCGCATTTTGAAATAGGTTGTGGCAATTTGTTAGCACTGCAACAAATTAGCGTGACATTGTCCGTAATTCCAAAATCTTCTGCTGTTTTTTTAGGCAGTTGCAAATTGTAATAATCTGAATCCACCATGAATGCATGCTTAGCGCCGCGAGAAAGCGCTTCAAATGAAAAAGAGCCACTTCCGCAGAATAAATCAAGTACATTCAAGTTATAAATAGGTTTTCTTGAGGAAAGTATACTAAATATTGCTTCTCGGACAACACTCATAGTTGGTCGTGCAGCTAAATGCTTACCTGTGGCTATTTTTCTTCCGCGATATTTTCCCGCAATAATACGCAGCATACTAAATAACCTCCAAAGTAACTAATTGTTTAATATTATATGATCAATGTCAATATGGCTTTAGCAGTTTAATAGGGAAAAGTTATCAGAATCGCTTGCGAGAAAATTAATTGTTTTTCTTTGATTTATCTGCTGCATTCATTTCTTGACCAATCTCATCTTGTAAATCACCATAATCATTTTTTTCATCGTGATTCATCCTTTCAATTCTGCTTTCTAACTCTAACTTAATTATAGTATTGATTCTATCTATATCATCAAGGAAATCTTTACATTCTTCATCACTATATTCTTTACCAGATGATTTTTTTTCAATAAATAGACTTTTAAACTTTGCGAGATCAGAATTCTGATCGGTATTCAGTACAACATTTCTCTCTATAAAGCTAAGATCCGATAGTAATAAGCTAACCTCTAATAAATCTTCACTTTTCACGTTTTCGAGGTCTTCAAGGCTTTCTAAAATACTAAACACCTTAAGTTCTTCTTGCGCAATTTCTTTATCTTCCTTATCAAATTCGGATAACAACTCATGATTATCTATAAATTTCTCACTCAAAGCTTTATTCAATTTAACGAAGTCGATGTCGTTATCTGGCAATGTATTATCTAATAATAGATCCACTCTTGCTCTGCGCGCATTCAAGATGTCATCATAGTCATTTAACTTTATATTGCCATTATCGTCTTGTTGCAATTTATAGTAACCAAGACCTTCGAAATTTTTTTTATCATTCTTCATTCTTGCCCTCATCTCCTCTTCTTTTTCTTGGCTCATTCGGTACACCTCTTTTTATTGATTCATTTGGTTGGCTCTCGCCTTGTTTTGGATCTGGCACACTTGATTGATTGTTACTACCCTCATCCTTATATCTCTCTGGTTCTCTCTTACGCCCAATGGTATAATCATGAAGTCTTTCAAGGAATTCCCGCCTATATTCTTTCGCCCTATAGAGTAGGTTATGATCATAGCCATGCTTCCCTACGGAATCAAGGCCATGCTTCCAAGTAAACTTCATAGCATCTTCTATCGTATAGCCCAAGTGTGATCCCACGTATCCTTTATAATATTCCAAATATCTGTTAATCCTTCTATGTGCAATATCTTCTTTATCAACTCCAAATGCCCTGTAAATTTTTTCTTCAAGCTTATCAACATCATTTTTAGGCGAAGTTAGAAATTTTGTTGCTTCAATAGTGGCACTTACAAATTTACGTGGCACATTAATAGCATGTTTCAGCACACCTCCCACTCCTGGTATCCTGCCCACTAGATTAGCTGCACCTCCAGCTAACCTGTCTGGTAAATGAGTAGCCCAACTGCCAGCAGACTCTAGTTTTCCACCAGCAAAATCTTGCCACTTCTGCTTTAATCCTTCTGCTACACCAGCTAAAGGTGATGCATGATACATGCTAGATATGCTGTAAACGCTGTATCCACCACCTGCAATACTTGAGCCCATTTGTTGTACGAGCTCGCGCAGGGAGAACATTAAAAATGAAAGCAAGAATAATACAAAGATTTCCCCTGCATTGATTAAATAACCTCTCTGTATGTCGTGCACCCTTTGGTAATCGCTATTATCTTGATAATTTTTGCAATTCTCACAATCTTTACATTTCTGGCAGTAGTCACTATTGGGATCCTTATATAAATCATGAAGTTTCAGTACTCTACAGCCCCGTCGTTCTAATACTTTCTGCACTAAAGACTTTATCTCTCTTTTCAGATCTGGTCCTATGATACCTTTTCTATAATCATTTATCGTCTTTCGATAATTGTTGCATTCGGTTCCATCTTGTGTAGATTGACAGTAGTGCTTTGTTATTTCACTATCCATACTACCCATCTTTTTGTCTATATTGTTGATTAACAATAGGATATCAGCCTTTTCTGACACATGGGATAAACTATTTGTTAAACGCACTAAATCTTTCGCACTACAGCTATTATCTACTACCATATCACTCTCTGCTATATAATGGTCTGCTGGATTATTTTTAGTGCCAGGAATTGGATTAAAGAAAGGGTAATCTATATAACGAAAACCTTTTTCAATGTAATCCGGTGGAAGAGGGATATATCCAGCGCCTCCAGTAAACTTTATTGTACCACCTTCTCTGCTTATCTTTTCTATGCCTTCTATGCTTTTATCTATGTTAAGTGGAGAAGCTTCTCCGATAGTGTAAGGTACAAAAATTTGCCCTGGAGTCCAACCAAAGTACTGCTTATCAATGATACAAAAACCACCAAACACCCATTTTGGAGCACACAACCTTACCTCAAACCATTTATTGTAGCATACAGTAAAACCTAATTGCCTATAAAAGGTGTTCATTATAATTGCAGCCAGCAATGACAGCAGAGTAAATATCATGATCGATTGCAAGCAAAAACTAATACAGAATTTTATCCACCCATCAAACAGACTTTTCAGCGGTGAAAATAAAATAGAGATCAGGAACAGTGGCATGATAGCTATAAGAAAAGCTATACCCATAAAGCCAGAGAGAAATATTATGTAAGCATATAAACATAGCAGAAGATATAAAACAATTCCTATGAAAATTGCTGGTATCATAAGGAGGCTTGCCCACATTTGGTAATGTAAAAACGCTGCAAACTTTTTCCAAACAGAATAAGCAAAAAACTTATTGAACATGTCCTCCATAAAGCTAAACAACTTAGCTTCATCTCCTTGAGCAATACTTCCGTTGTTCATGTTGGGAGCAAAATTAGTAATTATGCTTATCAATTGTTCAAGGCCTTTGATGAATAAAACGAGAAAATGATCATAGAAAAATCTAAAACTTCCAGGAGATATAAGCACTATTACTAGAGTGATTTTCATCATTCTGATGAGCATATCATGCTTAGTTTCTCGTATCATGCCAAAAAGATAAAGAAGCGATGAAATCATTACAAATAGAACAAGCAAGGAAAGAACAAAATTGTGAAAGCTCGTACTTTTTTCAGCTATGTTTTGAAACATAGCTTGTGCAGCTGCAGGGTCGTTACTGTCAAAATGTTTTTCACAATTCTTGTTGATTAATAACACACATTTTAGGTAGTGATAAATATAATCAAAAAATCCGGAATTACTTGGCTGCTGCACTCCACCCAAAAAATCAAAAGAGTAGCCACCTACATTATCTAAGTAATATCTATCTAATATTTTTACATATATTTTCCATCCTTTTTCTAACTTCACCGTATTACAATTTCTGTCTTTTAATCTAGTGCTATTTCTGTCTAAAGTAAAAAGACCGCTTCCATCTTCTGCCACGGAGTTGTAACCTAGATGCACAGTGAGAGATTCAGGATTACGCATAGATTTCAGGTTTTCATTAGGATCTGATTCAATGGTTTTTTTACCATTCTTATCTGTAGAAGTTCTTCTGAATAAAAGATAAGCACCATGACCATTGGTAAACCAACATGGAGCACCACGTGATACTGTATTTGCGCTATCATCTTCATTAATGCACTTGCAATTTACAGTGCAACTTGCATTAGGCTTACTTGAAAATTTTTGTATGCTAGGTTTGTAATCATTACAAACTAAGTGAAAGTCAGGTAGACTATTATCACCTGACTTGCCTTCAAATTTAGTTGCATATTTTAACTGCTCCAAGCTTTGTAAGGTATAACTGCCTTTTTTAGATTCCTTCTTGTTATTATTACTCCAAGATGTCCATGCACCATTAACTCGCACTATTAAGCTATCTCCATTGGTTTCTAATCCAGTATCTTTCCACTTCACCACCTGGTTATGGTGGAAACCATAATTAATTTCTCCAGTTTCAGGATCAACAACTTCTCCATCTTCTGGAATAAAAGCACCGTGGTCGCTTGAAAAATGAGCGCTTACTGCAATAGGTTTAGGACCGAAATAGTCAGCAGATATGCACCTTGGAAAAGGCATATCGTTCTTACTACAACCTATGATCAGCACGTAAGCTGCAAGAAGTAATACCCTAAACCAACATTTGCCTAAGCGTGATTGCATATCTAAACTTTTTCCAAATATAGAAATAAATTTCTAAAACTTTACTTAAAATATCTTTTTAATTAGTTACTCCATAACATCATTCATATCTTACCCCTCTTCATTTCCTTCCTTGTTTTTAGCTTTATCACTAGGATCACTTCTTATTGTTTCATCAGGATTTTTTTGCTGACCTGATTGTTTTGGTGCTTCAGGTTGAGAGCTCCCCCTCTCCTTTTTATCAGGACCTTCTTGCTTACCTGATTGTTCTGGTATTTTAGATTTAGGGCTCATGGAATTATCCTTCACGTCAACTTCCGTCCGATCTTTACCCACTTGTTGCCTAATGTTCTGTATAATACCTTGGGTCTTATCATCAAGGCCAACGGTGGACAGCATAGCTTGCGATGCGCTCTTAGCAACTTGACCAACACTGCCAGCAACTCCCCAACCAGAACCGAATATTACTTGTGCCATAGCTTCTGATACATCAACGAAAGCTTCCATTGCTTTGGCAATAATGAAGTATATTAGTGCCTGGACTAGATCTATAGGTAATGCTGCAAAGTGCCCGCCAGTTCTTTCTCCGGTACTGAGTGCAACATCAACGCTAGTGCTAGGGCCATATCCAAGAGGTAGTATTGATTTCATGAGACAGAAATCATATGATAAGAAATTGATACTAATTAAACATTGATAGCATGCAGAAAAATTCGTGAGATTGTATAAAACTGAATACATCAATTGGTTTAAGAGGGACAGGGATGAAAATATAATGACTGGTTGTACTGCAACATGAGCCAGTGTTTTTATCCAGTTATCAAACAAGGACTTAGTCTGTTGAAATAAAATAAACACGATAAACAAAGGTGTTAACAACAATAAAAACGCTACTAAAACAGTAGATATTACATATTTCAATGTAGCGCTAATAATGCATTTTAAGAACATAAAAGTAGCGTAGAGTATTACCAAAAAAGCAATAAAACCAAAAGGACCAGAGAGCATTAATGATAAAAACTTCAGCCATGTTTCTCCTGTGAATAATACTCCTGCTGTTAAGTCTAAGAATGCAAATTTTCTCCCCCCTTCCCCTATATAGCCAGAAAAGCTATCAACTAAATAAGTACTACCATCTACAAAAAGTCTGGATAAAGTTGTACCAAAGAGTTCCCAGCTTCTATCGCTAAAGGCAAAAGCTATAAATGCTATCTTGAACATTCTTACAATGAAATCAAATTTACTTAGCTGTATTGTTCCAAGCATATAGCCAACAACAGTAAATATCACGTATAGAGTAAGCAAAGCTCTTACTCCTTGAAGAAGACCTCTTGCATATCCTTTGTATGAATCTTTAACGCTGTCCCCAATTACTTCTTCTTTTATAAATTTAAATATCCCATTTACATTCGATGAAATAAAATCATTAATTTTTCTTTTAACAAATAAAGTTACACTATACTTATTGTTTTCGTAATATTTGCTTTTGTCCGTAATGTCATCTTTCTCTACGTTGCTTACATCAATACCAAAATATATCTTCTTAGATTCTTTATCTGTTAAATGACTTCCTTTTATTATATAATAGTTCACATTATCCTCTGTTTTTTTATCCAAGTTCTCTACTTTTTTGAAATCATTAGTCTCTGGTGCAGATGGATCCTCTGGCAGGTTATCACCCAAGTACATATACAATTTTTTACCACTATCAAAGTTACATGACCTAGTTACTTTAACATGGTACCCGCCCCTATTACGGTAATAATAGCCATGGTCTGCAATAGCAAGCATCACACTGCTATCGGGAGTTACCTTGTCATTTACTGGATAATCCTCATTCAACTTCAAAGAAAAATCCTCAAAATTATCACTAATTTGTGAACACACATTACCCTGTCTTGCACCTATTTCATTATCTGGAAAACATTGAATACCTTTAGCAGTATCTTGATCATCAAGATCACCAATTTTTGCAACAAGAGCCTCAGCCCAAGAGTTATCATCTTCAGTAAAACTACCTGCTTTGACATTTTCTTCCACTTTCTCCAAATAAGAATACATATCACATGTATTCCCTTTATCATACTTCTTATACCTTATAGAAGAAACACAGTTTTGTTTTCCTGCTTGACCTGAACCATAGTTCCATATACCCTCTTTGTTGTAACATATATTTTGATAGTAACAGTTAAGCTCATAAGAGCTGTACTTTTTTCTCTCATTAGGACTACAGTTTTTTCCATCACATAACTCGTTCAATCCTATTTTAGCGCGGCGTAAATCGAGTAGCGAACCATTGATCCATGGACTTTCGTTTTTAACATAATCTTTATTAAAATGCACCTTATTATCGTATGGAGTGTAGCCGTTACCAACTAACACTCTCCTTTTTTCCATGTTTTCTTTGCTAAGCTGCGGAAATTCTACTGTAGTCCTTTTACTATTATCTCCACAATAAAACGTTCCTCCATTGAGCATGTCTTCTATCGTAGCTTTTTTATCTCCTGTTTCAGTGCTATAACAATTGTTATCAAAGCTGGTACCTTTTCCTCCTGGATTGTTATAATCAATTTTCATATCTCTGGAAACTAAGCTAAAGCTTAACTTGTCGCCAGGATTTACTTTAATTCCAGTGTCTACATAACGTCTCTTACTATAATAGGATTGATCATTTCCGAACCTTTTGCCTTTACACACTTCTTGTTCGTCAAGACCGAAATTGTCAGCTAACTTGTCATTATTAATGTCTCTAGCTCCCTCGTAATCTGGTTCTGAGTCATCCACACAAAACACAGCTGGCACAAGTACTTTCCTTGGATTTTTGTCTTCTTTAAAAGGGCAAAAATTTACTGATCCATCGAGGGTGAATTTGATTTCTTCATCCTTGCTAATTATCTGACCAGAATCAACCCAATGAATTTTAACTCCTTCATTTGCTTTATGAACTGGAACATCCACATTAACGCTGATATTTCTGCTCTGTAACCCAGGCTCAACACAATCCATTGTGCAACCAGTGACTGCGAGGCATAGTATCAATAATAGTAATCTTTTACTTATCATTGTGGGCCTCCTGTAGGTATTTTAGGCCCTTGAGGTCCTTGAGCCCTTTGCGGTATTTGAGGTCTTGATGCACCTGACTGTTGAGAAGAACCCCCTCCTCCATGTCTTCTTTGAACGCTTTGTTCATCTAACCCTACTATTCCCAGCAAGCTTTGTTGATATTGTTTTCCAGGTTCGCTTGCCACATAAACACCAAACAACGAGTCAGATATTTTCGAAGAAGCTTCAACTAAAGCTTCCATAGCGTGTCCCAAAATAACAAAAGCCATCATAGCGGTAATATTAGGTGTATATTTGGAAGCATAACCATAGAAGATACAAGGGTTAAAAATCTTTAGGTTAATACTAAGTATACACGTAGAGCAGACTTCAAAATCAAATACTGAATATATGATATAATCCATAACCTGACTTATCAGTGATATAAAAATTAAAAGCACTACTGGATGAATCGCAAATCTTGCTAAATTTTTAACCCAGTTGTGGAACATCTGCCTAGTATGCACAAATAAAAGACAAATAATAAAAATAGGTGTTAAAGAAAGCAATAACGCAACTATTGCTATAGATGTAATAAAAGAAAATAAGGCATTAAAAATAGATAAGCTCACTGTGATTAAACCCCAAAACACCAAGCAAAAAGATACAATGCCCAAAGGGCCAGAAAATATAAGAGATACTATTAACAATACTGAATGCAATGACAGAAATCTATTTAACGGCAAATCAAGAAACTCAAAAACATTTGAAGTAGTGCCTCTGAAATTTGCTATTTCTATTAACTGTTTTGGGGTGTTAATAAAAATAGAAAATGCATTGTTATAAAAAAAATTCCAACTGTTGTCCTGCAGAAGCTGGGTAATAACTCCTATCTTTACGCATATAATTAGAAACTCATATATAGAAATATGAGTTAATCCAAAAAAGTAGTAAAGGGTATATAAGATTATGTATAATACTAACAGCGATATTATCGTAGATCTAATGGTGTTTGTTCTGCTTGATTTTATAAAACTTTCGTAAAGCGACTTTACAGGACTAGTATCAGAGTGAATCGCGTTGGGGTCTTTATAGCTGGAACCAAAAAATGCAGTTTTTACTTTTTCGTCAAAAAAATTATAGATTGCACTAAAAGTTCTTGTAGGTGGCTCTTTAGTTGTGAGGTTAATGCTAAACTGACCTTCATTTTTGTAATCGCAGCCATGGTCTCTTATTCCGTAATATATGGTGCCTGTTTTGTCTTTTAACTTTTCTTTTAAGCTTTCCATGTATTGAACGTCATGAACTTTGCTAATATCCACAGGTATATCTCCCTGGGTTTCATCAGGGTTATGCTCAGGGAATTTATCAGAAACGCTTATATATAAACTATTTTCTAGACTGTGGTTCTTTATTACTCTTATATTGAAACCACCCTTGCCAGTACCATCACCTAACGTAAAAATTAATTCTGAGTTTATTGCATGGCTCCTTCTTATCTGATGATCACAGTTAGTACATATGCCACCTCCTAGAATGTGTTCAAAATTCTCATCATCCATGTAAGCACGTAATAGTGTAATGTCAGTTTTTATCTGTTTTTCTTTTAGTATTTTACTAATAGCTTTAACATCAGACCGGGATATCTCACCTTCTACACTATTGTATTCAATATATGCGCAACCTTTGTTTCCGCCGCCGGAAGGAAATTTACATATACGTCCACAGAGTAAATTCAAAATGCACGTATCTATCTTACTTGCACTGCTCTCTGAAAGCTTGCTGCAATCTATATTTTTTCCTTGTTTTATAGAGTTAATAATATTTTCAATTTCCTTTTTTCTTTCATCTTGATCTAACTTCGAAAACCAGTACTCTCTTCCACTCAACCATTGCGCATCACCTATTATATATTTATTAGGACATATCCCATCCTTGCCACCTTGGCATTTCTCTTGATTTAAAACATGTGCAAAATGTTCCGTTTCTTGCTCGCTACACTTTTCGTCGATTTTCAAATACCTGATTTTTGTCTCACTCTCTTTATCTTTACACACTTTACTTCCAATCACACTAAAGCTTATCGAATCACCGGCTTCAAGTGCAAATGGTAATGTAACATCATTTCTCCCAGGCCCAATTGCAAAATCTGCATACTGCTTAGGGCAAAAATTAACCTTACTAGACACTATGTCAATCTCTGTTACTCTTATTCTATCTGAGATATTAACACCGGAATCAACCCACTTCTGCTCTGTTGACACTATATCTAGTTTTTCACGCAAACCTGATAAATTTTCTGGCTTAATACAGTGATCCTCCCCGCATCCAGACAGTAAAAAAAGCACCACAAAACTTATGCATAGCTTACCCAAGTTTTGGTTACTTAAACGTTTAAGCATCTGTTACTTACCTTAACTAGCATCACCGCCACCTTAGTTAATCTTTTCGCTGGAACCTTTACCACTATTTCCACCTCCTCCACCAGTACCTCTTGCCTTCTTGACAGCCGCAGCAGCCGCTTGACCAACAGCACCAGTAGCAGTTTTGGCAACAGATAAAGCTTTGCTCACCATTTGTCCAGGTGTATGACCTGAGCCAAGTGCTGCTCTATGGTTACCAGCAAGTTCAGCAGCCATGTTAGGCAGAATGTTTAAAAAGTGGTAAAAGAGGAATAACACTAGACACAATTTTAATAATTCTCCGATGAGAGAGCTGCCAAACTCCATGTATGTAAAGTCGAATAGACCAAGTATGCTGCTCTTTTTAAAGCTATAGTTTTGCATCATACATGCTAGAGTAGTTTCATTGTTATTACATTCTCCATCTTTCAATTTAAACCATTGTTTTTTGCTACCACCCGAGGCTTTTATTTTATCCTCATATTTCTTGTCCGACTCAAAGTTCAAATTTTTAAAATAAATTTTATCACATGCTATGAACATAAAGGACAAAAACGCAAAAAGGATAACCGGATATAAGCTATAGGTGATTAATTCTCTTACCCAGCCATCAAAATATCCTTTAGTGTGTTGGAATAAAACCATAGGAATAAACAAAGGTGATAAAATGATGATTACACTTAAAGCAACTAGAGATAAAATAAACACATAGCACAGCCACAAAATAACCATCATCATCAGAATGGCCATAAATATACAAACAAGAGCTACTAAAATTTGTCCACCAGCGAAAATAATACCGATTATCGAACCTGCAACTAACAAGACAGGGGCAGCACCAAGCAAGACTGCTAACGTTGCAACACCTCCAGTACCAATTTTGCCACCAATCCCTTCTAAAGGTGCTCCTAAATAGAATAGAATCCTACAATCAAGCCTATCCCAAGGAGCAAGGTAGCTATAATTTCTTGTACTATATTTATAATCATTAGCTTCATAATTACATATTCCTTTGCTTTCAGATGAAGCTTTCAGCACTATTTCTGACAAACCATTTGAGAGACAAGTTAATTCTCCATAGTAATGAGACATGGTACTGCCTGTTGTAAAGTAAATCACTAAAGCGAATTTAATAATCAACATGTACATTTCTTGCGGACTACGCACTCCACCAGACATGGCTTTTATAGAGAACAGTACCAAAGCCAAAACTAGGACAGCAGTTACGGTGTTTTTTAGCTTTTTCTGTGCTACAGATAAGAAACTGCCCTTGCTATGTCCATTTTTATCGTTAAGTGGACTGCCACTTGAATCAATACCTGCAACTAAATTATCTAACGATTCCTTAATGCATTGCACTATCATAGAAGTGATGGGAAGAGGAGCTAATGATTTACTCCCTGCCTGATTGTAGCAAGCTTCAGAGACATACGAGCTAAAACAGCCTTTATTGTTGTAACCTACAAAAATTTTTCCTTCTTTTTCTTTATTTCTGATAGTAGTTTTATAGTTATCATCATTACCAATAGAAATTTCTTCCTTTCCTGTACCATCCTTGTTTTTGAATATCATCACAGATTCTTCACACATAGGAGCAAGCGGGTCAGGTGGTAATTCCGTGCACCCCATATCAACCTCTTGCGGCCAAGGGGTCATTTCGATACCAAGCATTCTCACACTTGCCAGCTCCACACACAACCTGCCCATTTTTCTCACTGCTTTGAATGTAGCTCCATGTATGGTTTCGCTTTGCCCAGCTTTAAGAACTTCACATTTCAGCTCACCATCAACTTTTGGCGACCATGACCCATCTACGTATCCAGTGTCCTTCTCTCTAACATCAAAGTCTATATCACTAAAAAGATTACCAAACGTTAAGGGGTTTCGATGACATACTTCTACATATTCACTGTATTGCACTCCATTTTTGGGCCAAAAATAATTCCTATATTCGTTATTCATAGTATCTGAGTTGTTAGAGTCTAAAATCTCTTTTTCTGTTTGTCTTCCATCTTTTCCTGATTTTCCTTGTAATGCAGAAAAATATTCGTCTTCTTTTTGATAATTTTTATCTGTGTGGACACTATAACCTGTATCTTTTAATTCAAAGTTTTTATATTTTCCATCATGGTCACGTGCAACTGGGTGTCTAACAAAACTATGCTCACAAACAACAAGTCCTCCTATCGCCTTCCAAACCCCAACAATTGCAGCTATCATTCCAACAATAACAAAAGCAGTAAATAAACCAGCAGAAGAGACGATCAAAATAACGCCAGTCCATACTGCACCAATAGCAATTGCTATCCCAGCGATTGCTGCACCTGTCTTAAACGCTCCACAGTCAGGATTAGAGGCACGACTGAAACTGCCAGTAGAATTAAATCTGCTAACAAATTCTGTCTTGTCAGTACCACTTACTCCATCTGCAAGCACTGGATATGAGAGTAAAAAGTCTATATTTAGTAAAAATATCGCAATTAATAGCAATGACAGCTTAGTCTTAAACATTTTTTACCTTCTGATAAAATATAGGCAACCATACTTTTGGGTTGTCCCCAACTTCATTTAATATATCGTGTAACAATAGAACACTTTCTGCACGTCCGGATAATACGTTGATTATATCATCCAGGTCTTTTAAGTCTATTCTAGCTACCACAGCATTAACTCCTTGTTTCACCAAAAAGAATCTAGTGCTTGGATCTGTATGCTTAATTAATATATATTCACGTTCAGTTAACATAAAAACATCCCGATAGACACTAGTAGCTTTCAGATTTGGTAAAAAAATCTGTGTCGCTGTTTGTTGTACAAGCGTATCGCTAATAGCACTTTTACTTGCATCCTCAACACTCTGAGTAGCAAAAATCACAAAAGCATTTAGTTTTCTCAGTACCTTCAACCAGTCTTTTATCTTGGGTGCAAAAACTGGATTATCTATTAATGCCCATGCCTCATCAAGAACGATAATAGATGGAGTGCCATCAAGAGATATACTAATCCTATGAAATAAATAAATCAATACTGGTCCAAGGGCAACAGGATCTTTAAGCAAGCTAGCCATCTCAAAACCAAATACTCTTGCTCGTGAAAAATCTAGCAAATCTTCTTTATTGTCAAATATTGCAGCATGAGAACCATTATCATGCCACATAGATATTGCTCCAGCTAGAGTATCAGGACCTGCAAGCCCTAAAAACGGTACAAGGTTTCTCAAGAACCTGTCTTCTTTTCTTAATTTAAAATTTCCTTCAATTGCATCATTAATTCGTGCAATATCTTCTGAAGTAAATTTATCATTATATACCGAAATTAAAGACTTTATCCACTCCATTAAAAATGTTCTATTATCAGATGTGTCATCAAGTTGCAAAGGATTAAAATTTGTTTTAGTTCTTGGTTCTATTACAGTATAGATACCACCAAGTGCTCTTAAGAAAATCTCTGCACCGCGATCTTTGTCAAAAAAGAATACCCTTGGAGAAAACTTCATCGCTTGGGCACACAAGAAATTCATTAAAACAGTTTTACCAGCACCAGTTGGGCCAATTATCATAGTGTGTCCAACATCCCTTATATGAAAGTTGAAAAAAAATGGAGTACCAGATGTCGTGTCAAAAACTGTAACAGCATCTCCCCAGTGGTTATTGAATTTATTGCCAGTAGGATAATTATGTTGAGATGCAAATCCAGCCAAATTAAGACTACTTATTGTAGCTTTTCTCACTATATAATCGAAATTACCAGGAATTTGCGCCCAAAATGCTGGTTCAAGGTTAACTCTCTCACGGACAGGATAAACACCGCAATTAGAAAGCTCTGATTCTACCAACGACAAAGCGTTATCCAATGATTTAGGACTTTTTTCTATACATAAAATAGTCAGGTGATGTTGACCAAAGGCAATCTTACCACTCATTGCGTCATCAAGCGCTTGAGAAATTTCTGCTATTTGAGAAATAGCTTTATCTGCAGACTGTATCATTCGATTTTGCTGTATCTGCATTTTTCCAATCGCCATTTGCCTATTTATAAATTGAAAAGATTGCGTAATTATAAACTCGTAAGGAAGTTGTAAAAACGAATCAAGCATTCCTGCAGAAGTATGATTTCCATATTCTTTGATACTAATTATTCCAGCATATTTACTCCCATTATGAGTCACAACCTGTATCATCTTACGGCCAAAGAATAACCTATGTACTGGTAAGTATCTTGATATTTCAGTTCTTAGCGGAAAAAGCGTATTTGTAACGAAGCCACAGTTTACAATTCTAGATAGAAACTCCATTATTTCACAGAACAAGCCATCTGGAGTTTCTTTTACTCCAAGGATTTTAGGCGAATAATTCCTAAGGCTTGTCACTACACGATTTGTCGTTTCTTCTAAATCTTCATACGTGGCACGCATATCACTTTCCCAAGCATGTTTTGAAGTTACATGTCCGAATTTTTTTAGTAGATATGACAAAAATTCTACTCCTTTTGTGTCCGCTCTACGGATAATCGTAATGTATAGGTCATTAATAAATGATTGCCTTGTTGCGTGTTTTTCTCTCCATTTTAGATTTACGTGATTAGCGAAAAAATTCGGCAAACCTTGACTTGCAAATTCATCAGAAAAAATATTTTTTTTACGTCTGATAGTATGAAAATACAAACTAAATGCAGGAGATGAAATGCTTCTGAGCATCTGATTCCTGATATTATTTTGTATTACTAAATCCTCGTCATCGGCGGTTTCAAATGCAAAGCCACTTAATTTGATAACCTTAACCAACCAATTTTCTTTTGTCATCAAGGTTGTGCTATTCCAATAGCAAGAATAAGGAATAAATTCAGCAGCGTGAACTTCCCTGTTCAGAGTAGATTTACTCTTTGATTGAATAGCCCTAAACCTCAGCATCACACAACATTAAGCAATATCATAAGAATTGGCTCCATGATAAAAACGATTTAAACATTTCGAGCACTTTCCTAGTTTTACCATAAATAATTCAATAAACAACGGTTCTTTTGCAGAAGCTATATAGCCAAGTCCATGTATACCTGGTAACATTAAGAGAATCACTCTCAAATCATTTGAATTAATGAAAATTAGCATGCAAATCAGGACGTTTAATATTGCAAACATATAACTCACACCAAAGAGCATTGCAGGTCTTGTAAGACCTTTAAATAATTGATCTGTTTGTATACTACCTGTGGACATATCTTTAACCTTCTAATAATAGCTCTAACACTATACTATATCATTATATTAAAAATCCATTGAAACTACTAGCACTTTAAGTTAAGATACATTATTTAACCCAGATAATGATAAGTTGGCCATTTCAAGAAGCAGAAAAAATATTGCAAGAGTTTCCTAATAAAAAAGAAATAATATTTGAAACTGGTTATGGACCCTCTGGTTTACCCCACATAGGAACCTTTGGAGAGGTTTTCCGCACTACAGTTGTTGTAAATGCATTAAAAAAAATAGCTCCTGGTATAAAAACCAAAATCATTGCAGTTTCAGATGATATGGATGGTTTGCGAAAAATACCAGATAATGTGCCAAATCAAGAGATGCTAAGGGAGCACTTAAATAAACCATTGACTATGATACCCGATCCATTTGGCACTCATGAGAGTTATGGTCATCACATGAATTTGTTGTTGTGTAAATTTCTTGATTTGTTTGAATTTGAGTACGAATTTAGGAGTGCAACAGAGTGTTATAAATCTGGCGTTTACGATGAAAAACTTTTACTCCTGCTGAAAAATTATGATAAAGTGATGGACGTAATGCTTCCATCATTTCGGGAAGAAAGGCAGCAGACTTACAGTCCATTCTTGCCGATATGTCCAAAAACTTCCCAAGTTTTACAAGTTCCAGTAATTGAAACAAATACAGATAAAGGAACAATCACGTATGAAGACCCAAACGGGGAAAAAATAGAAGTTTCAGTGACAAAAGGAAAATGTAAACTGCAATGGAAACCTGATTGGGGAATGAGGTGGGCCGCATTTGGAGTAAATTATGAAGCTCACGGAAAAGATTTAACTCCATCTGCTGTGCTTTCAAGTCAAATATGTGAAATACTTGGAGAAAAGCCACCACTTCTGTTTTGCTACGAGCTTTTCCTTGATAAAGAAGGAAAGAAAATATCAAAATCAAGAGGAAATGGCATTTCAATTGAAGAGTGGTTAACTTACGCACCAACAGAGAGCTTAGCATTGTACATTTTTCAGAGCCCTAAAAAAGCTAAACGTTTATATTTTGATGTGATACCAAAATCAACTGATGAGTATCTAGAGTTTGTTAAGCATTATAATGAGAACAACGGGGAAAACACAAATAGTAAATTTCATACAGAACCTGGTTATGATGAGAAATTTTTAGGGGAAGCGCAGGTGAGCACCGCAGAATACTCGAATGTATTTGAGGAGCGCAAGCAAGCTTTAACGACAAAATTGCCATCAGAAGCAAACCCTGCCTGGCATATCCACCAGGGCAATGTTCCTAATATAGAAACTTCAGGCATAAATTTCTCACTACTTTTAAACCTAGCAGCGGCTTGTAATGCTGAAAACAAAGAGATCATATGGGGTTTTATATCCTCTTATGCACCAAGCGTCACACCAGAAAATAATAAAATGCTTGATAGACTTTCAGACTTTGCAGTAAAGTATTACCACGATTTTATCAAACCAACAAAATCATATAAAACTCCAAATGCAAAAGAGAGAGAAGCATTACTAGATTTGAAGGACACTTTACATTCTCTATCTACAACTGTTACTGCTGAAGAAATTCAATCTCAGGTATTTTCTATTGGAAAAAAATATGATTATACCAACTTACGTGACTGGTTTCAGCTATTATATGAAATGTTACTTGGCCAAAAAACCGGTCCAAGAATGGGATCTTTCATAAAGCTTTATGGAATAGATAATACGATTTCTCTCATAGAAAGCGCTACTAAATGTATACTTTAGAGTTTACCTTCTTTCATTTGAGCTCTTTAGTTTTTAGTTCTGCCTTCTAAGGCTTTTACTCGTGACAACCACTGTGCCTGCGATCTTGTCGTGCCAAGTTTGACAGCGTTTGTTGAAATTTGACCATAAAAAGCCCAAGAATAATGGTGCAGCTGACAATATAAAGGGAAAAAATCTCTTTGTTGCTTGTTTTAGGGTCATCTTTTCGAAAGTTTGTGCATCCACAACTCTAAGACCAAGTAATAGTTTTCCAGGTGTGGCAGCAAACCTTACCCACATATATGTTACATAGCAAAAGAGCATAATGCATTGTACTATTTGATTTAGGATTTGTAATTTTATAAGTCTACTCTGCGTTGTCTTTTCTTCTGCAGACAGTAGCGCTTGCATTTGGTATTTTGCAGCAATTTGACTTAATATTTTGCTATCCTCTGAGTTCATAAAGAGCTGATTTAAGGCTTGGCTGCAAAACTGCAAGAACAAAACGATAATAATCAAATCAAGCAATACTGATATATAGCGCCTAAGTCCTGTTACATAACATATCCCATTTTCATCTTTCTTTACCTTTTGAATAACATTTATAGAAGAAAAAATAGAAAATAAACGATTAAAAAATTTATGTAACATATATGCTTTCCAATATTTAATGTGCCCCTGGCCGGACTTGAACCAGCATGCTTTTGCAAGCAACAGATTTTGAGTCTGCCGTGTCTACCATTCCACCACAGGGGCATTAAGTTTTAATGCTATAGGCAACACGGAATTAGTCAAATTTTTTTGCCTTTACATCTTTCAAATGAGGACTAAATATTCTACAATAATCAACAGTTACTCTCAAAACTTAAAATGAATGAATTAGCTAGTCTCCTCAGTTCAAGAAGTGTAGATAAGGAAATATGTAAATTACCGCATAATTTAGAAGCCGAGCAAATGCTTATTGGCGCAATGATTCGTGATAATAGAATCTGTGATGCAGTTGAAGATACAATTACGGCAGAGAATTTCTATGATCCATTACATCAGAGTATCTTTACGCAAATATCCAAAACCAGGAAACACGGTATAGTTGCCAATGAACTAAGCCTCAAAATGTTTTTTGAGAACGACCAAGCGTTTACCGAGTGTGGTGGGATAGAGTACTTAGCAAAGCTTGCAGCAAAGGCAAGTATTGCACTTGATATCTATAGTTTGACTAGAATAATCCGTGATACTTACTTAAGGAGATGCTTAATTAAGCTCGGGCAAGAAATAGTTGGTGATAGCTACAACTACGATATTGAAAATCCTGCACAGGCGCAAATTGAACAAGCAATGACAAAATTGTTCAACTTAGCAGTAAAAAAACAAGGTGAGAAAACATATATAAAACTTGCAAGTTCAATTAAAGACGTAGTTGAGAAGATCAGCACACTGAAAAATAATCCAGAAGCGCTGGGCGTTACAACCGGACTTCAAGATCTAAATCAGCTTCTTGGTGGCCTACAAAAATCTGATTTATTAATTTTAGCTGCAAGGCCTTCTATGGGTAAAACAGCACTTGCGCTAAACATCGCACTTAATGCTTGTAAGATGTTGCAAAAAAGAGCAGATAAACAACACTATGTAGCGTTTTTCTCACTTGAAATGTCAGCAGAACAATTAACCGCAAGGCTGATCACTATAGATTCAGGGATTAGTTATTATAAGGCATTAACCGGGAGAATTAGTGATTTTGAATTGCATGAATTTATCAATGCTAGTACAGAATTATCTGAACTGCCTTTCATCATAGATGACACTCCTGCACTATCAATTAGTGCCCTTCGCACCAGAATACGCTTGTTGTATCAATTATATAATGTAGAAGTGGTATTCATTGATTATTTGCAGCTAATCAGAGGAACAACAAAAAGAAGTAATGAAAATAGAGTACAAGAAATCTCGGAAGTGACGCAGGGTTTGAAAGCAATTGCAAAAGAGCTGAATATTCCCATTGTTGCACTATCTCAGCTCTCTCGTTCTGTTGAGCAGAGGGATGATAAAAAACCACAACTTTCTGATTTACGTGATTCAGGAAGCATAGAGCAAGACGCAGATATAGTGATGTTCCTCTATAGAGAAGAATACTATGAATTAAGAAAGCAGCCAAATGAAGGAAACAATAAACATCGGGAATGGCAAGAGAAAATGGAAAAAATTAGAAACATTGCAGAGCTCATTATTGCAAAGCAGAGAAATGGGCCGATTGGCAGTGTAAAGCTATATTTTGACTCTAACAGAGGTGCATTTAAAGATTACACGGAAAGGCATAGTTTGTAGCTTGGCAGCAATCTTCTTGTTCCCAAGTTTGTTGATTGTTTTTTTATGTAAAGGTAGCTTGACAGTTTCTTAAAAATCCTTTTATAATGGTATTATATTTTATAATACATGAGGAATAATCATGATAAGTAAAGGCAATGTACCCTATTATATGGCTGGAACTCTGGCTACTTTCACTTTATTAGCATCTGGAGTGTTTGCTGCAGCTCCTTATGTTGGTTTCTTAGCTCCAGTTGCAGCATTAAGTACTGGCCTACCATTTATTATTGGTTGTGCTGTACTCTCTGCTGTAGCCATTGCACTTTCAGCTGTAGCAATTAGCAAAAACAATACTAATACTATTTCTCAATAAGGAAAGTTTGAAAGTTGTGTAGCTCAAAGGAAGCGGGAAGTAGAAAATGCAAGGGCAGGGTTGAAGGCTAAGGGTTTACCTTCTAACATTAGTGCACTTCTGTATAAAAATGTTGAGGCTTCTAGCCCAGAAAATCAGCCAGCTAAAGAAGGAAATGGTCAAAGCGGGGGTGCACGGGTTCGGCAAAACAAGTTTAAGATAGTAGCAGGGGTAGCATGTTTAGTATATATTGCTGCAAATGTTGTACTTGATGTTGCTAGCAACTCGTCTAGTGCAGTAGGCAATTCTGTTGATAGCACAGAAAATGGTGGATTTTGTGTTGCTGACAACTTGTTTAGTGTAGTAGGCAATTCTGTTACTTGCCCTAATCCTACTATGCAACGTCCTTATAACAATGTTGAGGTTTCTAGCCCAGAAAATCAGCCAGCTAAAGAAGGAAATGGTCAAAGCTGGGGTGCATGGGTTCAGCAAAGCAGTCCTGATATAGCAGGAGGAGTAGTAGCAGTAGGAGCAATAGTAGGAACAATAGTAGTAACAATAATAGATTTAGCACATCATGGTATAAATGCTGGACGTAATTTCTAGTAACTCGTCTAGTGCAGTAGGCAATCCTGTTGATAGCACAGAAGATGGTACCTCATCCTTATCTTTACTATTCACAACTCTAGTAAGCATTGTCTTTATGACTTGTGGGCTTAATAGGATTTTCGTAGGACCTGGAAGAGATTATAGAGGGAGATATTATCCCTAATCTGTTTTCTGAAGAAGGTAATAGTGCTGAGAGTAATAAAACTGTTGGATCTAATCAAATGAATATACCAGCAAAAGAGGCTACATGTCTTGATAGTACATCTTTCCCTAGAGTAGATAATGGTATAAACACATTAAAACAACCAGATACTTCTGTTGAGTTGAAAAAACTAACAGAAGCTCACCCTTCAGTCTATAGTGCTGCTAAGCATTAACTTTTGAAAAACCGGTGTAGGGTTAGGCAATGTTATGCCTGAACTTACGCACACGTCGCACAGAGATTTTAAATCTCGTTGTTCTTTTGGAATTTGCAATTGATCAAGTATCATTTCCGCTGACTTGGGAACAATTGGCTGCAATAAAATGCCTATTATTCTTATATATTCCAGTAATTTGTAGATTACTAAATTCATGCGTTCTCTATCAGTTTTGCTTAATATCCAGGGTGCACTTTTGTCTATATAAGCATTGGCTTCAGAAGAGATGTTGATAATTAGAAGTATAATCTGGTTAAACTCATACTTTGATAGGTGATTCATCACCTGATCGAGTATAGCTTTGCAACCTGGAAGACTTTCTTCATCTTTAAGTAGGCTTTGATCGATTGTTGGTACAATTCCAGAACATTGCTTGTGTAAAAATGAAATTGTTCTTTGTACTAAATTGCCTATATTGTTTGCAAGTTCTGAGTTTATGAGGCTGATCATGTTTTTCTTACTAAAGTTGCCATCCTGGCCAAAACTTGCTTCCCGAAGGAGAAAATAGCGTAGTTGATCAACACCAAACTCTTGAGCGAGGCCAATTGGATCTATGACATTACCAAGGGACTTGGATATTTTTTCTCCTTCGTTTAGCCACCAACCATGAACTGCAATTTGTTTTGACAGTGGCAAATCTGCTGAAAGGAGAATCGCTGGCCAATATACAGCATGAAAGCGCAATATGTCTTTACCGATTACATGAACGTTGAAAGAGCTGTCAGCTAGGTTTGCAGTGCTTGACACTGGAATCTGCGTTTTGGATTCTGCCCAAAATCTTTTATATTCCTCACCCTCAGTACTAGGGAAACCTATTGATGTAAGATAATTGGTTAATGCATCTATCCAAACATAGATTACGTGTTTGTCATTACCTGGTACTTTTATTCCCCAGTTAAAACTAGTGCGAGAGATTGAGAGGTCAATGAGCCCTGATCTTACAAACGATACCACTTCATTTTTTCTGCTCTCAGGAAAGATAAAATTTGGTTGACCTTCATATAGCTCAAGTAATTTGTCTTGCCAGTTTGATAAGCGAAAAAAGTAGCTCTCTTCTTTTATCCACTGAACTTCTGCGCCTGTTGGTGCTTTGCCATCTATCAGCTCTGATTCCTGATAAAATGCTTCATCACGAACTGAATACCAACCCGAATAGGAACCCAAATATATTTGTCCTCTCTCTTCAAGTCTATTCCATAAAGCTATAACTGCTTTTTTGTGACGTTCCTCCGTAGTGCGAATAAAATCGTCATACTCAAAATTCATGAACTTAGCCAATTCTTTAAATGAAACGCTCACTTCATCTGTAAATTCTTTTGGCTGCATTTCCTTTGCTTTAGCTGCTTTTTCTATTTTTTGTCCATGTTCATCTGTGCCGGTGGTAAATTTGACATTTTTTCCAGCTAGTTTCATAAATCTAGCTGTAACATCACAGATGAGAGAAGTATATGCGTGACCAATATGCGGCTTATCGTTTACGTAATATATTGGCGTGGTGATGTAAAAGTTCTCGAATTGTTCCATTATGCAGTGCTTAAAGCTTTATCGTATCTGTGCTAGTAATAAAAATCAATATGTAGTACACTATGTATAACTATACAAACGTTTGTTTTAGAAAGCAATCCGTACAGCAGATGGTGTCATCCAAGTAGCTGATAACATAGAAACGAAAAAACTTGCTTGACAAACTCTGCCAGCCCCCTTATTGTAGTATTAAGGGTATTTGTGACTCAAAACTTGTTTTTGACCTGCAGGCTCAGTGACAAAATTCAGTAAAAAACTCAGAGTATTTATTGGCGGATTACATGAAATTATAGCGGCTGCGTGTCTTTTTTATTTTTTCTACATTCAGCCAAATCGCGCTTATTTTAAGCGTTAGCACATTATTACAGCGCCACTTACAGTAATATAGAGTCAAAACTCGCTACTCGGGGCTTCTTTTGCCTTTTTTTTTATTTGGTAAATTTCTTAATGTTTGTAACTAAACGACAAACGTCATCCCGCAGCGGGATCTCTTGTTAGCGGATGAGATACCGCGAATGAATCGCGGTATGACGGTTCGCGGTTGCATGAAGGTTCGCGGCGGAATGAAGGTTAAGTAGGGTGTCATTCCAGTCTGGAATCTAGTTTTTATTGTACATTTACTTGATGTAGAGTTAAGTTTCCTGGATCCAAGTAGTCAAGCTACTCGGATGACAAAGAAATAGGCACTGGGATGAAACCCTTACTTTTACCCACAATTTTGAGAGGTCATTATGTGAAGCATAACTATGCTCTCCTTAAGGTTTTCATAGCCCCGCCATAGAGTCATAGACCCTGGTAAATTATCACTTTTTCTATTCATAAATCCACCCAATTTTCCTAACCAAATAATAGCTTGTTTTATGTTTGGAGGTTCTTCGGGTAATGTTGCTACCCAATACTCACGCATGTAAAGGACCTTCCACTCTTCGTTGCTTAAAATTTTAGTACAAATTTCCATGGGATTTGATAAAGCCACTTTTGTCAAATATAAAATTTTAAACGCGATTATACTTTTTATAGCAATTAACTTCTGTAATCTTTCTTTTGTAGCTAAGCGAGAGCTTTCTATCTTACATCCTGATTTTAAAATCCTAAAATACTCTTCAATTTTCCATCTTAGCTTATACCAATTTATCTTTTCTATGGCATCTAAAGTATGGTACATTAGTTAGTAGAGTCCAGTCGACAGCTTCCAATCCATCAGGAGCTTTTGCACTTACCACATATACAGGGACTTATTTTATGTATTGTATCTTTTGACCCATAAATGGAAGAAGATCTGATAGGCTTTCATATACTTAACTTCAATATTAGCTTTCCTTGATCTCTGGTTTCCACCTTTAGTAACTTCTAGAGAAATTTTCTTTTTTACTGGCAGTTGAGTGATGCGTGTTTGCAAATCTGTTTTTCCGACTTCAGTACAGATAAATCTTCTATTAGCTCGATTGCGGATTACATAAAAACTACCTAACGTCTCAGCCACCCATAAAAATTTGAAGATGTCTGCTTCCCTATCACCAAGGGTAACAAGTTGTACATTTGGAGGAAGGTTGTTTATAGTTTCTTTGAGAGCTGTTATCCACTTATAACTTTCTTTTTCTTCTATGGAGGTACGGTATTTTCTGTTTGCTTTTTCTTGTGCCGTTTCTTCTTCCCTAATAGAACGCGCCCAACATTGTTGGGAAGATAGACCTAAAGGTAATCCTTCTTTGCTGACTATTAAGGCACTATGCAACAGTAAACCCATTTTATGCTTTGTATAAGCTTTAGAAATACTCCCTAGTCTCTTGGTCTTTATATGAGAGTCAAAATCCAAATAACTTGTATCTTGAACTGAAAAGACCAACTGGTTTCCTTTTATTCTTTCCTTAGTTTCTTTACAATGGGAAGAATAAATTTCCTTATCTTCAAGCTTTTCATTGCTAAATAATCTATATGCACCCTTAGCTTCTTTCCATCCACTACAGCTTTGATTAATTGAACCAGATGCCTTACCCTCTATGCAATAACTTGTTTTTATAAGTCTTTTTTTAAGCCTTATATCTCCCAAATTAATGTGTTTTAACTCTCTTTCCAGCCATTTATCCCCTAAGCCATCTGTATATTGCACGCTTGTACTTGTTTCTATCATTTTGATCCTAAATTATTTAGCTTACTCACTTTTTACATTTGTGGGTAAAAGTAAGGATTCCACTACTTTTTCATCCAATAATTTTGATCTTAATGCCATTTATACCTCGCTATTACACTTAGTTTAGTATGGCTTTTTTTCCATTATTGTCTATCTGTTTGTTGTGCAGTGAGAATTGGTATTAGCTATCCAGGACACGAGTTATATTTCATATAAAAATCATAAAAAGACCGAAGGATTAGGGATTATAGCAGCAAGATTAACATCTAAAACAACTAATTTTAAAACCCATGATGCATACAACGTTTGCAGTTACAACAGAAGGACTACCTATAGGATTATTGGATCAAAAAATTAGTACTAGACCTTCCTTAGCTGAAGATCTAAAGGAGTTGAAAAGAAGAAGCCATAACACTGCTCTTCCCATAGAAGAGAAAGAAAGCATACGGTGGATAGCATCACTTAAAGACTCTACTAAACATCCTGGATTAAAGGATGTTAAGGTAGTTACCGTTTGTGATAGAGAAGCAGATATTTATGATTTATTTGAAGTTGCTTCCACTAATCAATCTCTTTTTGTAGTAAGAGGAAATCAAAACAGAACAGTAAACAAGAAGTCGACTTATTCTGAAAAAGGTGGTGAAAGGTTGTGGGATTTGATGAATCGCATGTCTTGTCAAGGAGAAATTCAAGTCTGCTCGGGATAACAAACCTCAAAGAACAACAGTTTTAGAAGTAAAGTTTAGTAACTTTGTGATGAATGCGTCAAAAAACAACGCTAGACGTAAAACCCAAAAACTTCCTAATTTAAATTTAAATGCTGTCTATGTTATAGAAAAATATCCCCCATTTGGCGAAGAGCCTGTGAATTGGGTTTTATTGACAAATATAAACATCAATAATTTTGAAGAAGCAGTAGAAAAAATACAATGGTATTGCTTAAGATGGAGAATAGAGGTTTTTCATAAAATTTTGAAATCCGGTCTTAAAGTTGAAGAATGTAGGCTCCAAACAGCAGATAGATTGATCCGCTTTCTTACAATTATGAGTATAATTGCATGGAGAATATTTTTTATCACATTGGTAGCTAGAACAAATCCGAATCTTTCTTGCACTGTCATACTGACTGATGACGAATGGAAGGTTTTATATACCAAAATGCTTAAGACAAAAAACTATCCTGAGACTCCACCACCTATAAGAGAAATTGTGAGGTGGGTGGCCAAGTTAGGAGGGTTTTTAGCTCGCAAAAATGACTTAGAACCAGGCCCTATAGCTCTTACTTTTACCCACAAATGTAAAAAGTGAGTAAGCTAAATAATTTAGGATCAAAATGATAGAAACAAGTACAAGCGTGCAATATACAGATGGCTTAGGGGATAAATGGCTGGAAAGAGAGTTAAAACACATTAATTTGGGAGATATAAGGCTTAAAAAAAGACTTATAAAAACAAGTTATTGCATAGAGGGTAAGGCATCTGGTTCAATTAATCAAAGCTGTAGTGGATGGAAAGAAGCTAAGGGTGCATATAGATTATTTAGCAATGAAAAGCTTGAAGATAAGGAAATTTATTCTTCCCATTGTAAAGAAACTAAGGAAAGAATAAAAGGAAACCAGTTGGTCTTTTCAGTTCAAGATACAAGTTATTTGGATTTTGACTCTCATATAAAGACCAAGAGACTAGGGAGTATTTCTAAAGCTTATACAAAGCATAAAATGGGTTTACTGTTGCATAGTGCCTTAATAGTCAGCAAAGAAGGATTACCTTTAGGTCTATCTTCCCAACAATGTTGGGCGCGTTCTATTAGGGAAGAAGAAACGGCACAAGAAAAAGCAAACAGAAAATACCGTACCTCCATAGAAGAAAAAGAAAGTTATAAGTGGATAACAGCTCTCAAAGAAACTATAAACAACCTTCCTCCAAATGTACAACTTGTTACCCTTGGTGATAGGGAAGCAGACATCTTCAAATTTTTATGGGTGGCTGAGACGTTAGGTAGTTTTTATGTAATCCGCAATCGAGCTAATAGAAGATTTATCTGTACTGAAGTCGGAAAAACAGATTTGCAAACACGCATCACTCAACTGCCAGTAAAAAAGAAAATTTCTCTAGAAGTTACTAAAGGTGGAAACCAGAGATCAAGGAAAGCTAATATTGAAGTTAAGTATATGAAAGCCTATCAGATCTTCTTCCATTTATGGGTCAAAAGATACAATACATAAAATAAGTCCCTGTATATGTGGTAAGTGCAAAAGCTCCTGATGGATTGGAAGCTGTCGACTGGACTCTACTAACTAATGTACCATACTTTAGATGCCATAGAAAAGATAAATTGGTATAAGCTAAGATGGAAAATTGAAGAGTATTTTAGGATTTTAAAATCAGGATGTAAGATAGAAAGCTCTCGCTTAGCTACAAAAGAAAGATTACAGAAGTTAATTGCTATAAAAAGTATAATCGCGTTTAAAATTTTATATTTGACAAAAGTGGCTTTATCAAATCCCATGGAAATTTGTACTAAAATTTTAAGCAACGAAGAGTGGAAGGTCCTTTACATGCGTGAGTATTGGGTAGCAACATTACCCGAAGAACCTCCAAACATAAAACAAGCTATTATTTGGTTAGGAAAATTGGGTGGATTTATGAATAGAAAAAGTGATAATTTACCAGGGTCTATGACTCTATGGCGGGGCTATGAAAACCTTAAGGAGAGCATAGTTATGCTTCACATAATGACCTCTCAAAATTGTGGGTAAAAGTAAGGGTTCGATGTCATGATAAGAAGGAGCAGTTGGAGAGTAAGAAGGTGGTGAATCATAATCTCCACAACCACGCCCTTGTCCAAGATAGCTACCTACTGCTTCTTCAGCTTTCTTAATATTTTCTGACTCTTTCTCATGCTTCATATGAAAAGCTAAACCACCGGCAAAACATACAAGAGAATTAACGCCAAGGATAACTAAACCCCACACTGGTAACACTGGATAAACAGCACAAGCTACCAAAGCCGCTAAAGAAACAGTGCCAACCGCAAATTCTATATTCCTAAGCATCTTAAGCTTATTATCAAGATAATCTATTTTTTCTTCTTTTCTAGCCGCTTTTCTGCTGCTGTTATACCAAAAACACATACCAGCATGGAAAGCAACACACACAACTGCAGCTACCATACCTAAGGCTAATAGCTTTCTACTGTCCTCTGAGTCTTTTTTCTTATCTTCTCTGCTTTGATGGCTAACACTACTGAAACCAGGGTTATTTATAACTGTAGTATGACCACCAAACAGGCTGCGAAGTAGTAAATAATCCCAAAAATCTAAACCTCTATCATTGTGTACATGTACGTGTGTAACCTGAGGGCCTGTAGGTTGCCTGTTATTCCCTGCGTTATATTGATTATTTCTGCTTTCTGTATTGTATCTATTAGTTGAGTTTAGACGTGTAAATTCTTCATACGCATTTTTAAAATTCTCCTCACTCCAATTTGTGGTGTTTTGCGTATTACGAAATTGTAAAAATTCTTTAACATTACTGTTATTACCAGATTTTTTTATATAGGCTAACGCATACCTTTTTAAAACACTATCACTTGCTACCATAAATACCCTCTTAAGTTAAGATTAAATTAATAAATACTTATTATAATAAAGTAACGTCTTCTTGTCAAATCAACCATAACTTAATATCCGGTTAATATTCTTTCCACCAGTTCTTTCACTGTCGGCACGTAGCCATCCCCATAAAATAGATCTTGTTTAAACTTGTATACATTGTGACCGGAAAACATGAGTTCGTTTTCAATATCGCCCTCATGTATAATATTTTGCAGTGTTTTTTGTATACAAAAACTTCGTGGATCTGGCTTTCGTCCCGTTGAATGGTTGCCGTGATCCTTCCAATTGCTAAACAAACAATGACTTAAGCATCCCATACAATTGATTTGATCTTGTCTTATCTCTGCAAATTTGCCTGGCGTCACAAAAATAACAGTTGTATCTGGAGTTTTCATTGCTTCTGTATACCCTGCTTTAGTCCATGTATTTGCCAGCTCTTTGTCTTTTGAAGTAAGGTAGATCTTCCTACCTCTGCTACCCATTGCAAATTCACTACTAAATTCTTCGCTGGCATTTTCTGAAAACTTTATTTTACGTGAATTCCGTTCCTGCAACTCACGTATGAAGTTATTTTTTACTGCAGATGAGTAAAACCCTGTTGGACTAAATTTATTTAAAAATACATCACCTTCTTCTAAAGTGAGTAGCTTCTTTTTCCACTCTGCAGAAATTGGGCTTTCTTTCGTCAAAAGTGGACGAGTGCCAAACTGAAAAGCTATAGGGCCAATTTGCAGATTGTCAAACCAATGTTCCCTATCTTTCAAATGCCACACTCCTCCTGCCATAACAATTGGTGTTTCTGAAAGACCAATCTCGTTCATGAAAGATCTAAGCTCTGCAACTCTTTCAAATGGAGCCTGTGGTAGCTCTGGGTCTTCACTGTTACTGAGTCCATTGTGCCCTCCAGCAAGCCATGGATCTTCATACACTACTCCACCAAGCAAATAGGAAGATATTCTTTGGTAAGCACGCTTCCATAATGCTTTAAAAGCACGCACCGATGAGACAATAGGGTAATAATAAACCTGATATTTAGCTGCAATTTCTCCAAGCCTATAAGGCATACCAGCACCGCAGGTAATACCATGAACTAAGCCTTTTGCTTTTTCTAATATGCCATGAAGCACGCGTTCTGCTGCTCCCATCTCCCAAAGCACATTCATATGTATTCTTCCATGACCCTTTGATATTTCATTAGCTATTTTTGCCTGACTGATTCCAGCTTTAATACTATACTCAATCAATTCACTGTGTTTTTCATTTCTTGTTTTGCCTTTGTAAATCAGCGGCACTAACTCACCATTATCATCAATAAGCTTAGCATTTGCACCAGAAAACGTACCCACAGCATCTGCTGCAGCAAATGCTCCACTTGACCTTCCATCACTGATTGCGATGCCTTTGCCGCCCTCGATGATTGGCCACACTTCCTTTCCTGAAATTACTATCTTTTTTATCTTATTTTTCAAAACTTCCTCGCAATCTTTCACTCTATTTTACTTAATTACTAAAAAAATAATAGCTGTTTATTTTTTCTTATATCATCAGAGCCTCTGCATAGCCAAATTTGGATTTTGAGTAGACACAGCAGCTACTGTAATATAGTTTCGAAAGAAGTCTAATGTATTTTGCTATATGATCATAGGTCTAACAGGCGGAATTGGGGTAGGAAAGAGCTTTGTAGCTAGTTGCTTTCAAGAGTTTGGTGCTGCTGTGTTTGATGCTGATTCTGTTGTACACCAACTTTATAGAGTGGATAAAAGCATAATAAGTCATGCAGAAAAAATTTTTCCTGGAGTGGTAGTAAATGGTGAAATAGGTAGAACAGTACTGTCTAAATATTTCTTAGCCTACGATGAAAATTGGAAACAATTTCAATCTTTGGTTCACTCTGCTGTGCTGCGTGAATTAGAATTTTTTATTGCCAAGAAAAAAAAGATCGATAGAAAGCTTTTAGTTTTAGATGTGCCACTTCTATTAGAAACAAAATTTCATTCATACTGTGACCTTATTATTTTTATCTATGCAGATAGCGTTGTGCAAGCTCAAAGACTTAACGAACGCAACATAGATAAAGAAAAGCTAAATTTAATCTTCAATGTTCAGTTATCTATTGAGGAGAAAAGGAAGATGAGTGACTTTATTATCGACACCAGTGTAAGCAAAGAGTATGTTTTTTCTCAAGTAAAAGATATAGTGGATTCATTAAACCTAAATACGTAGCTCTACGTCATACCGCCGTAGTATCTCTTGGCCGCTAACAAGTAGCGGGATGACGGTTGTCAGGGTAGTACCTTCTTCTGTCATCCCAGCAGCCTCCCTCCCCTGTCATCCCAGTGCTTGACACTGGGATCTAGCTTTTTGGTAATTTTATCAAAAATGTTTGCTCGTTTACAATCAATTTTCCTGGATCCCAGTGTCTGGGCACTGGGATGACAAAAAAAGGAGCACTGGGATGACACCTGTAGCCCTACGTCATACCGCGATTCATTCGCGGTATCTCTTAACATAGATCCCGCTGCGGGATGACGGTTGTCGGTGAACCTAAGTTACTTTAGCTGTAAACATTAAGAAACTTACCAAACGAAAAAAAAGGCAAAAGAAACCCTGGTCATTGTCTATTTTCAGTATTTGGCGTTTTTTAAATCTTAAACACTGCAATTTAGCTGCTTTTAAACGCAACTCACCTTAGTTTAAATGTTTAAGAAATTTACTAAGCAGAAAAAAAGGCAAAAGAAACCCCGTGTTAGCTAGTTGTCACTCTCTAATCCTGCAAATTGGCGTACTATACTGTCTTAAACGACTTATAAGCGCGTTTCAGCTTATATAGGTAAAAACCTAGAAATGTTGTGAAGACATAAGGTGCACATAGTGCAAAAAATTAAAAATAAGACGCCAACTACGTTGTTTTCGACTCGCGACATAATGTTGAACATTTTTTTTTGCATTTCCAGAGCAAGTTCTTGAAACCTAAACATTATATGTACATCATCATGATCAATTCTAATGCATCTAACTAATGCTATGATTATACCAAGTTTAGCTGCCCAATCTGCTTGATCAAGTTCTGATTCAACCCCAGAGGCAAAAACCTTTATACCTCCTATGGTAAAATCTATTTCCCTCTGTAGCTCCTTTTCATCAACTGCTACTTCCTTCTGGTCTCTAATTGCTTTTAACTTTTTCTCCATTTCCTCAGCTTCTAGATCATACTCTTCCTGAGTCATGTGCCCTCGAATATAGACATGATCTAGTCTTTTGATACCTTGTTCTAATTTACTTATTTTTTTTTCAACTTCATCATTTACCTGCTTATTTTTGTGTGCTAAAAGCCTAAGTTGATGCTCTTTTGCAACTATTTCTGGGTCTTTTAATACCCTCTTCATTTCTTCCCATATAATCATTTCCATTATTTCCATGCGTATTGATTTGCTGCTACATACCCTCGTCCCACCGAAACGATTGGCATCTGTACCTGTACAACGATAGTAGCTCCTTCCTTTCTTAGCATTCTTTGCTACATAGTAGGTATATTTGCAACACTGACATACCATTAGTCCTTGTAGTAGGTGCTTTCTTCCACCTTGTTGTGCCCTTGCTCTCTCTCTATTTTCATTAAGTTGTTTTTGTACTATATCAAATAATTCATCTTCTATTATCCTTGGTATTGGTATTTTTATCCAATTCTCTTCTTCAGTACGATAAACTGAATACTTTCTTTTTCGTACTTTCCACCTTGCCCTCACTTCTTTTCTTATTGGGCCTACTTTTGTCTTACCAAATGCTGCTTCTCCCATGTATGCTGTATTCCTCAATATTCTATGAATTGTACATACGTTCCACATTCTCTTGCCCTCTGGGGAATCAATGCACCTCTCTTTCAGTCGTCGTACGGTTTCTTTTATACTTGTTCTTTCTAGACCTACCCACTCAAACAGGTCTCGCACTATTTTTGCCTTCTCTTCATTTATTTCAACTTTTGTCTTTTCTCTGTCTACATGCTTCACAAGATCATAACCAAAAGGCTTTTTACTTATTACACTTACACAACCTTTTCTTGCCCTATGGAGTTTCCCCCTACGACTTCTTTCTATTATCTTTGTACCTTCATATTCTGACACTAATCCTTGTATTCCTAGCAACAATTTAGACTCTGGATTATTCTCAGTCTTATGATTTAAGAATATTACTTCTATCCCTGCTTTCTCAAACTCATCAAGCAATACCATTTGGTGGGCGGATTTCCTTGATAATCGGTCAGGTGAATGAATATAAATTTTATCAATTTCATCTTCTGCTACTTTATCACGTAACGCATCTAAACCTTTACGCTCTAAATTCCACCCACTAAAGCCATTATCCTTAAATTCATACTCATCTAACAACTCATGTTTGTCTTCAGCAATTCTGCTCTTAAGCTCTGCTATTTGGCTCTCTATTGTATTGTTCTTCTCTTGTTTCTTCGATGAAACTCTTGCATACAACGCTACTGTTGTCATTTTTTTCTACCTCCTTTTTATCTAAAAATTCCTTTTTCTTTCTTTCCACCAGTCGTTTTAGTAGTATTCCGTAAGCATCCGATAAGCACTTATCTGATAACTTACTTTGCTCATAATGACGGTGAATAGTAAATCGCATAGTTTCTCTCCTGTAAATGTCTTCATACTTCAGGAGCCTTACTACTCCCTATTTCCATAAATCCATTTATCAGCTATTCTTGCGAAATAGCGCTATCTTTCATCAATTAAGCTCTCTTCCAAATAATTGTCCCTCAACGATTTTCTCTCTTTCCTTCCTTTTCTCAATCAGCTTCCATAACCTTCTGCTTCGCCACTAACTCTCTTATTATCTCCTTAGTCTTTGCCATATATGCCAGATCTATTGGTGTATATCCTTCATGATCTCGAGCATTTACATCACCTCCCGCTTCTAATATTGCTCTCACGTTTCCTATTTCCCTCATAAATACCGCACTATGCAATGGCGTTCTTCCTATATAGTTCCCAGTATTAACATTTGACCCTGCTTTTATTAACTCCCTTACTGTCTTTTCACAACTCATTAAGCTCGCACTATGTAACGCCGTATATCCTCCATCGTCCATAGCATTTACATTTGCTCCTCCTTCTATCAGTACTTTTACATTTTCTACCTTTCCATAGAATGCTGCTAGGTGTAATGGTCTGTCTCCATTATTATTTTCTATATTTATTTCTGCTCCTTTTTCTATTAGTAGCTTTATTGCTTTTTCATCTGAAAGGTATGCTGCTAAATGCAACACAGTGTTACCATCTTTTCCTCTCTCATCTATTTTTCTAAATGAATTCTCCTTTAATTTTTCCAGTCTTTTATTTAAATTGAACATTTTAGTTACCCCACTATAAAAACATACGCCAATTTGGCTCATTCTAGCGTAAAGTAAACTTCTTATGTTTACCCACTACTATTCTAGTTATGCCTGTTTTGATATCAAAAAGCAACTTCTTTTTTTCAAAAAACACACATTTTTACTGAATGTTAATGTAGTATATGAAGATATAAATATAAGTGTTTAGCATATTAAACATATAGCTTGTGTCTCCTTCCAACTTCTGTTTAAATGACGATGTTCGTGCCACGTTAGTACACCTCTGTACAACACTAAAATGTAATTTTCCGGTTCATGTATTGAATCCTTTTGCTCTGAATTTAAACCGCTTTCAAAATGAACATAGTGCTTTGCTAAACCAAATCTTATAACTTTCTGGTTGGTAAAATCTTCTACCTTGTAGTGGTGAGTAACGCTGAATCTTTCTAAAATTGGCTTGTATTTTAAATTCCACACTTGTTCAGATAGCTTATCACTTCCTAGTAAAAACCTTTTTCCCCTCTCTTCTATACTACTTACTGGAAAACATGCGTTTATTTCCCCTAAACTCCAACTGTCCGACAATACTATCTGCGCTTTCGCAAACTTTATTGCCGGTAATAAGCTCTGTGGTAGCGGATATAACGTTTTTAAATTATTCCACTGATGACTTCTTTCATAAATACCGTTATAATTCTTTGTGTGAGGCTCGGTTTCTCCAAGTATTGCTACATCTAGCCGGTATATATCATTGCTTAAAGCTCGTTCATAATGATCGCGTAGATAGTTTTCTACAATCCTAATAACTGGACCATGAGACCTGAAAAAATTTACTCTCCCAAATGATAACACCGGTCCATCTTCTTCTATTTTTACACCTGAGTAATCCGATAACAAATTTCCAAAAAAACTTTCATCTAAAATGAACCTACCAATGTTGTAGTGATCGTTAAAAATCCTCATTAGCCGTGATCTTGCTGGCAATGATAGTTTTGCTAGTTCTACTACTGCATCAACGAAGAAGTCGTTCGGAACATCTTTTATCCCTATCTGTAATTCAAAGAAATGTTCACCTGGTGGCTCTTCAATAATTGTAATATCTTCTATATTTGCCCATTTTAATGCTATTTTCAGCGATGCTGGTGTTCCTTTTAGTCTTTGAAATTTTATTCCTTCTTTAATTGATTTCTTCTTATCCTTCACCCATGATAGAATTTCTTCTAGGCCATATTCTTCGATTAACCAAGGTAGGATTTCTTCTTTTAAGCCGAATTTAAATCCCTTAATGCAACTTGTATCAACTTTGTAATCAACTGCATCTACTATCGCTTGCTCTTGTTTCGTAGAATTTGGTGGTAATAGCATCAGTTTTGCCTCACTAATTCGATTCTCAAATTTTCCAATTTAGCACACTCATTTCCTGCTACAACAACATCTTCCTTTGGCTCTAACAGCTCTACGTTACTCACCCCATCTACAAAAAGATTCGCTATAATCCATGATCTTGTAATACTCCATCCGAGTCTTTTGCTTGCTTCAAACTTTTCGATAAATTGCTTTTTAATTTCTTCCTCTGATGTTATAGAACTTATGCTAATTCTGCTGTGGATATCTATTTCAATAATATTGCAACCAACTACTGTTATCGTATCTGTTAATACCCTTATATCATCCCTGGTGACTTGCTTTTTTACAATATCCAGTAGTTCTTCAGATGCTATGCCATTTGTGGATAACTCCGTGGATAAAATCGAGATCTCTACACTTCCTGGCACTTTTGATTCAACCAGCGCATCCTTTACTCTTCTATCTGCTGAGAGTGCATGAGATCGATAATGTTCTTTACTCCCTCCAGTACTCCAGCCAACTATCTTTGCTTTAATTCTTTTTCTGAAACGTTCATCATCTTCCCCTTTTTCCCTTTCTACACCATAAAATTCAGCTAAATTATCAAGATCATTTCCCCTTGCAAACTTAAGTAAATTACTTTTTACTGCTTCATTTATTCTTTGTCTCAGCAAAAGTTCTCTCCATGCTGCTACTTCTAAAATCTTTATCGCTGGGTCACTTTCTACTAATGCTGTAAAACTTGCGTCACGCTTCACCAACTCTTCTTTCATTCTCGAGAATATTTCTTCGAAGTTCAGTGGTTCGATAATATTTGGCTTGTAATCAACACCTTACTTAAAGTGTTTTTAAGAATATCCTCACCAAAATACTTATCCAGTACTGATTCAATGTTTTCATATGGGTATTGTGCACAGTTAAACCACGATAGTATTGATTGCCTAAAAAATGAAGACTTGAAAATATATGCTCCGTACTCTTGGTAAAGCTCAACTAAATCATTAGCTGAATATTGGGGATTTCCCTGTTCATCTTTTTTACATAATCCAGCAACAACAATTCCGCCTGTTGAAGTACCAGCCATTAGATCAAAGATTTGAGAAATAGGCTTCCTTGTTCTCTTTTCTATTTCTGCTAATATTATCGCTGGTATGATGCCTCTTATGCCTCCGCCGTCAACGGACAAGATATATCTAGTCATTGTGAAATGAAAATTTAGATAAAGATGTTAAGATTTAATTTTCCCGCTTAAAACTTGTAATTTAAACTCATCAAGTTCCTCAGAAAGATTTTTTATTCTCTCCTCAAGCCGGTATACCGTAACAGTTAATCCGTTGTTCTGCTCTATAAATTTATCATGAATGTGAACCCGTAAATCTAGCTTGGCGAGCCACCATATCGCCGCTACCGTCTGTATTAACATCGTTACTATTACTGCTAAAGGTTATTAATCCAACAGCGACAGATAGAACGCAAACAGCGATAGGTGTAATAACAAGTGATGTAAACGCAACGGAAACCACCAAAGCAGTAATCATTACACGTATAGCAATGCTAGCAGATCATGCAGTGGTGTGGCCAGCAAATATCACTGAGGAGCAAAAAGCTGCAGCAATAAAGCAACTTGAAGCACGTGGCATCATCATTCGTAAGGGAGTTTAAAACTGCTCAACTGAAGAGCAAAACCAACTTAAAACATACAGCATTAAAGGGCGAAAAATATGCAAAATCCATTTACAAATCCGGCATTTAGTATGACAGCATTAACAAATGCAATGAACATATTGCCGATAAATCATGGTCGCGTCGAAAATTTAAATTTATTTCCAAGTAGATCGGTAAGATTCCGACATATTACGATAGAAGAGCAAAACGGTGTTTTGAGCCTATTACCAACACAAACGCCAGGAGCACCAGCAACAGTGGGAAAACGTGGAAAACGAAAAGTAAGAACATTTACGATACCACATATTTCCCATGATGACGTAGTGTTGCCTGAGGAAGTACAAGGAATAAGAGCATTTGGGTCAGATTTGGAATCTTTTGGTTTTGCATATATAATGATTGAAATGTTAATTTTAAAAGAATTCCCAATAGGTTTAATACGTAATGTATTTGCTTAATCTACATTTGGTGTTTAGCTGCTAAGCTTAAAATTTCATTGTTTTATTAATGGATGAAGCAGAAAGATAACTTTGTAATATCCTTTGTGTGGCTATTATTGATATCTATCACTCAAAAGTAATCTTACTATTTTTTCATGTCCATTATCAGCAGCTATGTGAAAAGGTGTACTACCGTAATCATTTTCAAGATTAGCCTCTGCCCCATACTCTAAAAGTAACTTTACTATTTCTATATGTCCACCAGAAGCAGCAACGTGTAAAGCTGTATTACCATCACTATTAGAAAAATAAACGTCTGCTCCATCCCTTAACAACAGCTTTGCCACTTCTATATGTCCACGCAAAACAGCCAAATGCAAAGGTATAACTGAATTATTGTATGCAAAATTAACTTTTGCTCCATTCTCTAAAAGTAGTTTTACTATTTCTGTACGTTCATCATTAACAGCCGTAAATAAAGGTGTAACTCCATTGCGATCTACAAAATTTACATCTGCTCCATTACTTAAAAGGAATTTTATCATCTCTGTGTCTTGCTGAAACATAGCTAAGTATAAAGGTGTAACAAGTCCCTCATTATTTGTAAAATTAACACCCGCCCCATTATTTAAAAGTAGTTTTGCTATTTCTATATTTCCTTCTAAAACAGATGCGTGTAATGGTGTCATTCCTTTGTTATGTCGAAGGTTAACATTTGCACCATTATTTAAAAGCAGTTCTACCATTTCTGGGGATCCACTTATAATCGCTAAAAGTAAAGGGGCAGCTTCGCGTCCTTTTTTAGTATGTGATATTAAGTTAACGTTTGCTCCATTATTCAAAAGTAACTTAACTGTTTCTATATGTCCGTGCGTGGCAGCTATGAGTAATGGGGTCCTTCCATTATTATCTACATAATTAGCACTTACTCCATTATCCAAAAGTAACCTTATCACTTCTGTATGTCCCTTGAAAACAGCTTCATTTAAAGGTGTGTTTCCCTTGTTATTTTGAACACTGAGATCTACACCTTTTTCAAGTAACGTCTTTACTTCTTTCAAGTTATTATTCTCTATAGCTAAAAATAGTAATTCCTCCCTCGATTTTGTATTAATTATAAAAAGTAACAATATAAAACATCCGGCAACAGTAATGTTAATATATTTTATAATTTTTCTCATAAGACATTTTACAATGTTTCTAATAAAAAATATGCTCTATAAAGTTAAAGAATTTATGAAAGGTACACTGCTTCTATCATAGTTTGGTACCCTCTATTATCTAGAATGTGCTCTGCCCTTTCTATTACCCATTCGCCATCTATTTCCTGACAAAACCCCAACAAATTTATTTTAGCTTCTGCAAACAACTCTGGATTGCCTGGTATTGTCACGTTTAATTTTGCTTCACCGCGTTTTAATCGTCTGAGCTTAGCACTTGCTGCACTGATCGCTGATTCTGCAGTAGAATAAAGCTTATGTATCGGATAACTTGGTTCTTCATTGCCTACTTTTTCTTCTATGGTTTCTCCTCTTTCATAGCTGTACCATTTTGCTATAACTGATCCATATTTACTACGTACATTAAAATTTACTTTCCAATTTATCACATCTTTTGGTGTCAGTAACGTTGTGCCTAAAACCTTCCCTGTTGCTGATTTTCCTCCTCCTTTGGGAATAAAAATTATATGGCCTCCTATAGGTTTTACCGTTGCTTCATGCTCATCTCCTATCCTTCTCAAAAAATTTATGTCACTTTCATCTGTTTGAGTGATGTGTGATATAAATATATCTTCAAATTTTTGTGCTATTTTCACCTCATATCCGTGCTTTTCTGCTATCTTTCTTACTAAGTCACCTAAAGTAATTTCTTTCCATTCTTTTGATGTTTTTTCTTTCAGCGATCCTTTGAAATTTGCTGCACAGCACTTGACTCTTAAGATTTGTGGTGGACTTTGTATTGTGATTTCACTTGCGATATAAACACCCATAGATAATAGCCCGCTCTCTTTATATCCTAGAAAACTTTCAACTCACCCTTGAGCTCATTACTTCCATACTCAAGACATATTTCAGCTTCATCACTCGTTGTCCCTGATTCATCAGTAATATGCAGAGATATTAAGCTACTCCTTAAGGCCTCTGTAATAGAGTTATTTTCTGCTATTATGTTAAAATCTGGCTTCATTAATCTAAAATTTTTACAACAGACTTCTGTGATATCTTTTGAATCTCAGGCAACTTAATTTTCAATCCTGCTGGTAGAAAGCTCCCATACTCTGGAAGTCCAGGATTTTTTTCCAAGACCACTTCCACTGCCCCACTACTGTAACCATAATGCCTCCAACAAATATAATCCAGCATTTCTTTATCCTTGGTAAAGTAGTAAATCACTTGTTGTAGCTTTTTAACTTTAATTGAAACTCTACCTTTCTTGGTAATCCACAAGGGAAATATAATGTTTGTTTTTCTTCTACATTAGTAACGACAAAATTTCCTAACACCTTTCCTAAAGCATCGACTAAAACATTTGGCTCACGCATATTCCTTAGTTGTTCTAAACTGCCATTTTGAAGATGCGGATAAATCACTCCTGTTAAATCAATATTCTCAATACCTGAGCCGATATTCTGCAGTGATGTTTTCTCGATACATTCAATTGTATGCCACCTCTGCTCTTTACTGTACCTGAGGCTCACTGGATCAAATTTAAATTTTCCAAGTAACACTTAATACATCTCCTCCACTGTGTCAAAAAGAGCCCCTCTTGCTTGTTCTCTAAACCTTTCTATTACTGCATCAGCAATGCTACGAGTGTCTTGGTTAGGCTCTGCTTTAACAATTATATTAAACGTTTGATTAAATGTCTGGTTATGTGTTTTTGACTCTTTCTTTTCAAATCTGTTTTTTTCAAATATTTCATTAACTTGATTACCTTCTATAGATTTTTTCTCCTCAATAAAGCTCTTGTTTCTCTCAGACATTTCTTTAATCGCACTATTATTTGACAGATTACTAGAAATGCTACTTTTAAGGGGAGTATGTATTTCAGCAACAATACTTTTTCTTTTTTCAAATTCTTTCAGTGGGCTATTTTCGGCAACCTTTCCAAATATGCCACCAACAGTATTTCCCATCCATGAAAACATTTCTCCAATGGGTTTTATTATCGATTTTATGTATTCCCAGATGCTAGAGAAAAAGTTCTTTACCTTTTGCCAGTTAGTTATAATAAGTGTTGCACCAGTTGCAATTGCAGCAATAACTGCTCCTATAGGATTACTTATCATTGCTGCTGTTAAGATCCTAAATCCTTCTACTACTGCAGAAAGAGCTAATGATAGCAGAGGAAAAGCTTTTATTGCTAAGCTCAGAGTCGTAACTTTTAAAACACTCAGTCCAGTAATTACTGCTGGAATAGCGTATGTCGATAGAACAGAAAATGTTGCTATTGCTTTTGCTGCTAAACTCCAAACTGTTCCCATGAAAAGACTAAGTATATAACCACCACCTACTAATAGAACTTTAAGACTTATTAGCGCTGCTATAGTACCCATGATTACTTTAGTTACAGTGGGATATTCTTCTGCAAATGAAGCTATATTTTCACTTGCCCATTTTAACTTCTCAGCTATAGGTTTTAAAACAGGCAACATCACTGAACCTAAATTCATACCAACTTCTGCTATTGAATTTTTCAGCAATCGCAATTGGTTAGCTGTTGTACTCACACGGCCATTAAATTCTTCCTGCAATGAATTTGCACGTTTCCCTTCATCAGATAATAAATCCAGCACCTTTTCATATGCTTTTGAGTTTTCAAGTAGTAGTGCTATATCATCTTCGGTTCCCTGTCCAAAGAGTTTTAACAGAATATCAGCCCGATCATGTTTATCTATTTTTTTTAAAATTTCAAAAAAATCCAGTAGTGCTTTGTGAGGGTTTTCCTTGATACTCTCTTCAAGCTCTTCTATATCTATCCCAATTTCTTCTAGTGTTTCTCTAAATTCATCTCCTTGCTTCCCTGCCGTTTGAAGTTTTACCAGCACACCATTTATCATTTCTGCCGCTTTCTTTGGTTGTTTTCCTAACATAACGAAAGCATTTACTAAGCCAGCTATCTGCTCAATCTCCAAACCAAATTGTCTTGCCGCACCACTGGCTATATTTATTCCTGCCATTAAATCTTTTGGTTCAACAGAAGTATTGCTTGCAAGGTGATTTACTAAGTCTCCAAAGTTTCTTAGATCTTTTAGGCTCATTTTATAAATGTTATAAAAACTACTAACATCACTTCCTATTTGTTCTACACTCATACCAAAATTTACTGCCATTTTTGATACTATTTCTGTAAATTCTAAAAGATCTTTTTTTTCTTTAATACCAAGTCGAGCACCACTTGTAGTTATTTGTGCTAACTCTGCAGCAGATAGTGGTATTGTACGGGATAGCCCTTTTAACATTTTACCAAGTTCTATAAATTCTCTATCATTATCTTCCTTGTCATCAGAAAGTTTTATCACTGCCTTAATATCAGCTATAGCATTTTCAAAATCAATTACAACTTTAACCGGAGCTGCAAGTGTTAATGCAAGTCCAGCCGTTTCCAACATTTGCGATTTAAAGTACGCTTTTTTTCCCAAAAACATGTCCCGTTTTTTGATGGCGGAGTTTAACTTACTATATTGACTTCTCAGCCTGTTTGCAGAAGCACCTAGTTTATCTTGATCTCTTATCAAAGATTGAATGTTTTTTCCACTTTTCTTAAATTCTTCACTGAGCGCATGTAAAGTGTCTCTCTTCTGTAAGTACGCTGTTTTGGCCTTTATTGCCGATTCCTTAGCCTTATCAAACTGAGCCTTTAAATCTTTACTTGGCTTTGCTGTTGTTTTCATTTGCTTAGCCAAGGACGTTACTTGCACTTCTAAGCCTTTCCAGGATCTCTTGGCAACTAATGTGTTACGACTTAATTCTCTAAATTTTGATACCGATTTCATCGATGTATCAAGTTGCCTTATTGTACCTCCAAGGCGAGAAAGTTGAGCACTACTTCCTGCCATTGCGCTATTAAAGCTACCATCTAGTATGGCACCTATTTTTACTGATAATGTTGACATTTAAATTCTCCTGCTGCTTTTACCCACAAAATAAATTCGTTTATTTCTATTTCAAGTACCTGCTCAATCCCGCCACCTATGACAGAGCTGAGCATTAGTACATTTAGCCTTAAGTCCTTTGTGTAACCGATGGAAAAAAATCCTTCAACGCTTCCTGTATTTTCATGTAGTCTGCAAAATATAACTCCCAAATTGTTTCTTTTGTCACAGATGCAAGGTTTGCTATTAATCCAACTTCTTTTTCAAAATCACTACCACCAGTACGTTCCATCGCAAGGCAATCCCTCACTTTGACTGGTCTAAAAGTTAATTCCGAAACCTCAATTCCTTCCACTGTTATTGGGTTATCAAGTTTTACTGTTTTCATGTTTCTCCTTAAAAATTAATTAAATAAAAGTCTGTATCGGCTTTTACATAACTAATTTCTTTATTGTGATTATGGTCCTATAGCTTTGTGTTTTATTGGAATGGCAACACCCTTTTTCTAAGTTTTTTCAATAAAAAATATATTTAAAGTTTTGATCGTAGATTTAACAATCCTGTCTGCTTGTAAACGTTATCTCTATGTCCTATTGTGATGATAAGTACTTTGCGTTTTGAAGTATTCACATGATAGATAAGACGATATTTATCGAAACTTAACCTTCTAAACCCTAGTAATTTACCACGTAACGGTTTACCAGCTTTGTTGGGGTTAATCTTAAGCTCCTTTTCTATAGCTTCTTCAATGTTAAATTTTATTTCTTCCGGTAAAGCTGGAAAGTCTTTAATGTACCTCTTTGAAAGCTCAATTTTGTAGATACTCTACCCCCGTTTGAAGTCCTCATAATCGATTGTTTCTGCACCTGGAGCAGTACATTCCTTAACAATGTCAGCAACTGCAATTTCATCTATCTCACACTCGATTCCTTCTACAACTAACCTTTTTGCTAGTTCTTGAACGGATTCTTTGGTGATTTCAGCTAACTTAATAAGATTATGTGAAATTTTTGGATCAAAAGTTATACTAATTCTTGAATCTGCCATATGTTTTACCAAAATATACCACAATAATTATACAACATTTCTCTAAATTTTTCAATAAAAAAAATATGTAAACTATATCAGATTCCTAAAATCGTTTGTAACAAAGCCATCTGATCAACACCATTTATCTTTCGAATCATATTCTCAGCATCGATTTCGATAAGTTCTCTAGCACCGATAGTAAGTTTATAATAATGCGCAGCTAAGGAACACTTTAGGGTTGCTTTTTCAGCAGGTTTCCAGCTACCAAAATCAAATTCTCTGAATATGCCCCTAAGGTTGATAATTACTCCTTCAATATCATTACTTCCACTGCCTTGTAATCCGCCTCTTAGCGTCAGAGATACTGAATTCCCATTTATTAAACCAAAAAGTCTAAATAGCTCTGTATCATATTCAGAAAAAGTAAAATCAGCTTCAAGCTTCTCCATTCCCATGTCAACGCTTATAGGAATATCCATACCACCAGCTCGGTATTCTTCGGTTTTTATGGTAAGTTTTGGCAAGGTTACTTCATCTATTTTTCCTGCATAACCCCTACCATCTACGAATACGTTAAAATTCTTTAAGATTTTTGGCAGCATTTTTCTCCTCGTTTATTTGTTGAATTTTGTTTAGAAGCCTTTTAAAGTATTTGCTAAATGAGATCTAAAAGTAACGTGTTCGGCTGGATAAGATGTATTAAATTCAAAGTCAAAATACACTTTCCCGCTTGCAATGTTTGCTGGGGTGTTGAGCTCTGGAGTTTCATAACATCTTCCACTGGTAATTGCCCCCTGTGCTTTCAAATGCGCAAGATAAGAATTCACCCCCTCAATCACATCATCTATATAAGTTTTGGTAATGTTTCGATCAACTGCCCATAAATGAGCTCGCAGTAGACTATCATTGATTAGATCTGCAGTACGCCTTACTGACAAAAAAGCCCATCCTTCATCGTTTGAACATGTTCTATTTCCCCATAGTCTGTAGCCATTTTGGTGGATTATCGTTGTTACTTCATTTTCATTTAAGTAGTTTGCTCTACAACTTGTATCACCTAAGGTAAAATCAATAGCCCTACTTGTCCCAACAATACCATTTATCTCTTTATTTGAAGGTGATTGCCAGAATCCTTGTTCACTATCTACTTTGGCTATTAAACCGGCTACAAATGGGCTTGGCGGTTTTTCCTCCCCTTCAAAAACTTTAACCCATGGATCAACTACGTAAACTCTGCTACTGCCTACACTTTTTCTCCATTTTATTGCTTCTTCATCATTGGTATTTGGACCATCTGCTACTATTATGCTTCTCAGCTTTTCTGCTATAGGAATTAATGCTGCAACCACTGGATTTCCAGCATCTCCAGATAATTGATGAGTAAACTGAGGTGCAATTAGTATTCTTGGCGCAACATGTACTATGCTTTCACTGCTTAAGAACGCTTGAATTCCCTGATATTCTCCAGTTTCTTCGTTAACTCCACCAATTATATTTTGAATAGTTTCACTTTCTTTAAGCTTTGGATCGCTGTTTTCACTTTCTTCAACTCGAATAACTACTACTGTTGCACCAACCTGGGAAAATATTCCATCTATTGCAGAAGGCAAAGTTCCTTTCTTTCCCAGTTTTGCTGCTTCCTTTAAACTTCCTGCTATTAATACTGGTTTATTTAGTGGAAATTTTTGCTCGTCAGCATCAGGTGCAGTACCAATTACGCCAATTACCGATGATTTAGCTGTGCGTACTGTTCTTGCACCAGAGGTAACCTCTATAACATTTACCCCGTGTAAAAACTGTTCTGTCATATAATTGATTAAAGAATTTTATTAAAGATCTGCTATGTTAATAGCTATTATAAATTTGCTAAAGAATTCTTCACCTGTTCTTTAAAGTTATTAAGAAAACTCTGTAATTCTTCTCTATCCTTGATTTCCTTAATTTTCTTCTTGGCTAAATCTTCAAGTTCTTCGCATTTGATTATTGCTTTTACTGCTTTTTTGGCTTTTTCCTGAATTAATTCAGCCATTTGGACTGTTGAAATTTCCCGGACTTTTGCCAATGGCTCTATAATTTCTGCATCTTTTTCATCTATCGATTCTGGTGCTGCTAAAATGTTCGCTGCGGCTTTTGCTTGTATTTCATACGATTTAGACTTCTGATGAGAAGCTCCTGCGTATTGGTGAGTATAGTTATCATAATAAGCACGAAGACTAGAAAGTGCAGAAAGTTTCGCATTTTCCAGTAATTCCAGCTCAATATCTTCTTGATTCCTCTCAACAATTTTCCCTCCTTCTGTTAAACAATAACTCTTTTGCCAATCAAAATTTTCTGGCGCTTCATACCATTTTTCACCTCCTGGCTTATTTTCAAGCACTGTTGTTTCAACTTGTTTGTTGTTCTCAAATCGTATGTAAATTGGCATAATTTTTTCCATAAGTTTTTTATATAGCTGTGTAGACGTCAAAAGTAACTTCACCTACTGATCCATTTGTTCCACTAACCTGAACACCTCGTAAAGCAATTCCAGAACTGACACTTGTTTCACCGCTGTGCCTAGCAATATAAGCAAGCCTATTTCCTGTAAGCAAAGAATTTACACTAAAATCTGTATCTCCATCATCCTGGCAGGAAACTGGAACATAAATTGTAGCACTACCTCTGCCACTTTCCCTAGTGCTTGTTGCACCATCTCCCACTTTTATTCCAGTTTGTTTTCTAAATAGCGATGATGAAGCTTCTAGAGTACTTACTACTGTTGAACGGTAGTTTTGAATATTATTCTCAATCGTGCTACATGCTACTTCTGACTGAATAATAATGTGCAATGCTGCGCCTGAGTTCGCTAACATGCTACCCAAGTTCACCAATACATTAATAGCTGTTGTGTTAGCTATAATACTTAATGCAACGTTACTTTTTATTAATGCCTGTATTGCTAGTGAACTCCCAACTAATTTATCTAATGTTGAAGAGTGGCCTGTTATATTCAGCACGGCATTTGCATTACTTAGCATTTTATTAAACTTTCTTTGATTATCAGTGTTACTCAGCCAAGTTTCTAGATTATTGTCGTTTATGGTTTTTAATAATATTTCCGGGTCACTAATAATTTCAAAAGTATTTTTTAATTGTTCATCTCGAGTTTTTATCTCATCTATCAGAGATGCTTTTAATTGTTCATCTCGAGTTTCTATTTCTCCTATAATTGATGAGCCAGTTGGTACATTGTTTATGGATTCAAAATTGCTTACCAAACCCTTTAAATTATTTAACTGATCTGCTCCAGTACTATTAATTGCCGCAATATTGGTATTTTTTCGAGTATCAAGTAGCGATATATGTGAATCTGATGACTCTTTTAAGGCATCTAAGGAATTAGTCCTAAGCGTATTGATTTCGTTGACAGATTCTGTCTTTGTTGCAGTTATCTCTGATATTGAATTTGTCTTGTTGGTGTTTATATCATTCAAGTGCGATCTTGCGCTACTTAGAAGTTCTTTTAACTTTCCATCTGTCATCTGCACAATTTCAGACACTGCACTCTTATCTACTATTGACTCCAATGCTTTAGCAAGATATGCCAATTGATCAGGTGTGCTACCTGCTGCTAAATCTTTAATCCTTTGGTTTAAAGCATCTATTACTTCTTTAGTAATGCTCATTTATTGCCCCAAAAATTCAAAAAAGTTTCAAAATTCAGTCGTTCAAATGCTTTTTTAAGATTGTTATCTCCCTTACTCATATCCTCATCTATTCTTTCTATGGCTCTGCGTATACGTACTACATCTTCTACTGCAATGTTTTCTGGATGCGGCAAAGGATATCCTCGTTTGGTTTGATGGTTTGACATTTCTATGTTACAATCACTCTTAAATTTTTCACTCTTGGACGATAGACAACCGTTCCACTCAAAACTAATTTTATCCTTGTTTCATTGGCATTAAAATTTGATAGCACGTGAGTCCTCTCTACCCAATTTTCTCCGATTGGTTTTCCTGCTGTTAAATCTACTAATTGCCATTCCACGCTTTTCTGCACATATGCTTTAACGTCTGCAGTACCAGGTATTAATGCATCATACGTTATGGTAATTTTAGTGTTAGCTCCTGCGGTAATGCTCCTGGTTACATAATCTCCGGACTCTGAAAGATTACCCAGAACTAGCTGTAACCCAGGATATAGCACTGGACTTTTTTCTTTTGACCCTTTTAAATTTGCCTTTACTGTTAGCTCTCCAGATAGTCTTTCACGCAGCGCAAGCGGCAAGTTATCAGACAAAAAGTTTTCTTTTCCTTCTTCATCTGTTAAGATAAATTCTACATTCGTATCAAAGCCTACTTTTTCCACATTCGTCAAAACAATTAAATCTGAAGTATTGTTTGCTGTAACTTTGCCCAGATCAACAACGTGAGAATTTTCGCTAAATTTTGCAGCTAGTAATCGAAACGTTAAATCTAAATTTTGATGTGGAGTCCAAGTACTTGCATTGCTTGATGAAAGTAATACTCCTACTTGATATGGTTGACTGGTTACCCATCTACTGTTTACTGCATCATATTTGCCAAGTTCTGCTACTTTGACCGCATTTTCCCCGTCATCGGTAAGTAAAACTATTGCATATTCCTGCCCTCCATGGCAAAATACTGGTGACCAAGTTATACGTGTTGCTGTGCCATCAGTATTGATCTTAGTTGGCTCGATGGAATTTTCAGCAATGACTGTTTGCGAGGGCACTCCAACTGTTGTTTCCCTAATCTGCACAACAACACGTCTTTTGCCGCTATTTGTAAACCATAACTCTACACCTCCTATATGCCTACTCTCATCCAAGGTAAATGTCTGTGCTAAAGGATCAACACGTTTGCTGGAAAAAACTCTTCTTCTTTCCTCTATGGTAATAGTTTTTTTACCAGTATACGTTGCTTCTCCATAACTTCCTTTATCCCCGTAAAACTGTACTAATTTAGTACCTGCTGGAATATTTGCCGGTACTTTCACTTTTCCCTTTAATTTTCCCTGGTTGTTAGCTTCCACTTTCTTTCCTCTATGCTATAGGTGTAATAGAAATGCCATCAAATTTTACTTCCTTAAGCCTTTCACCCCGCTCAAAACCTTCAATCTCAAAATCTTGTACTGCTTCTCTCATAAATTCAGCTTCATGCGTACTACTTGACAGAAGCTCTGTTGTTTCTCTAGTATTAAATTCTCTTGTCACTGAACTTGACCAATTGGTCTTTATCTCGGTCCAGTGATCGGTGTTTTTGTTCATGGTAACTTTTGCCGGTATTGGATCAAATGCCTGATATGGATTGATCTTTTCACTTTTAGTCTGTAAAAGCTGCTCCAATACTGGCTCAAGTTCATACGGCAAAAGATACGGTTTTTTCTCCTTTTCGACGTCAGCAACTTCTACATCTATCGGCAAAGTTAGTTCTCTGTTTACAATTGCTGCAGTCTGAGTAATACCTTGATCGCGCATATCATCATCAAAGAATGGATCAACAAATACTCCTTTTTTTGCTGTCGGATCCCTTGAATTTGCATCATTACGTAGACGTTCCTCTGCAACTAGCGCATAAAGATCGCTTATTCCCCTTTTCATTGCTTCGAGCTCATTCATCGGTACAGCATGGATAGCATTATTCATTACTTTCACCTTTTCCCCGGTTTTCCACGTTTGGTGAATGTAGCAGAGTAAAAGTTGTCCGCTAGGTGCTTTTGGCATTGATGGTTTCCAAGGATGGGCAATTCCCTTTATTCTTCTTACTACTCCTTTTGCATCTATGGTAATTAAATCAAAGCGGGGCATTTTCCAGGTGTAATCAATCAAAACCAAGCTATTGTCAACTGCTCCCCTTACTTTACATCCTTGTTCATTTATATCTTCAGGGCTCACCTGAGTACGACAGCGATAAGTTATCAGGTAACTGCTTCCAGGTGCAGGTTCTTTCCCTGCCAATGACCAATCAATATTTCCTGCGTTTAGTTTGTAATCTGTACTGTTTTCATAAATTACATCACCTTGTTTTATTTGAATAATCTCAAGTACCGCAGAGTCAGATATCGGATCAATAGCTCCAGCATGAGTAACGGTAATGGTTTTTTGAACAGTTATATCTATCCTTTTTATCTCACTAACCGGAAAATCATGAACTTTAAGTTCCATTACTCTTTGGTTATTTGGCTGAAAGGTGTGAAATTCTGATTCAACTGATTTTATATCTGGATCTTCATCAAAAGAAACACGAATACTGTGAGGTAGCTCAATCTCATAGCCGTCAACATGAGCTTTTCTCTCATTAATCACAAATATTTTTTTTCCTCCTTCGCCCTCTTCCTTTTGCAGAAACATTACTTCTAGGCCATTTACAACATAGGAACCATTTGCCTCCTTGTCATAACGAGCAAGAGCTGTGGTTACTATGTTTGCTTGTGGTGGCGGTGAGTGTTGAATTAGAACACCGTTTTCAATGTTATAAATTGGATAAAATTCTCCATCAGTGGAAAAACGTGGAGAAACACCTTCGAGCTTCCAAATGGTGGAAACTTTAAGCCTTGCAGCTCCTACTTCTTGATAATTACGCGTACCAACTGCAGGATCACGAAGATTTTCATCCTCAAGTTCTGTGATGGTAGATTCTACATAATAAACACCTATACGCACTGTGGTATTTAGTGGAATAGTAAATTCTTCCTTTTCGACGCTTCTAACTGCTCCACGAAGATAGATTTTTCCAGCTTCAAGCGTGACTTTTTCCCCATCTATAATACAATCAGCTCCAGTTATGATATCACCATCGCGGAATATCGCATCACCTATGCCTTTGAGCTTCAAAAGAGCATAATCTTGAATCTCATTTAATTCTGCTGACTGCAAACCTCTTCCTGCAAGGAACAAGCTTTTTTCGTATTCTTTGTCAGAGCGATTGTAATAGTTATTCAAAGTCATTCTTTTCCCCCTCTTCAGAATGTAACGACAAAGGCAAAAGTTTCACGGGTTGCTGCGGTTCTGATAAGTGGTACCGTGTGTTCTAAAACTAACAAAATTCCCGGGTCTTCTATATCTTGTAGTTCAAAATATCTCTGTCCAGGCGGTAATTCTTTTTTCACTTTTGTACCAACCATAACCCCTAGTTCCCGTATTACTTGATTTGCTGCATCCGTGAAATCGAAAGTAAATTTAAGGTACAAGTTATTGGTTGGTACATTAGAGGGTTTAAACCTTCCGGAGGGAGTAACAAGCTCTCCATTCTCATCACCCACGCAGAAGAGAACCTCATCAACAACACGACGTCCAACTTCCTTGAGTAATGTTGTAGAAGTAATGGACTCTGGTGGTATATCTTGAGTGTACTCTATAGTCACTGCATCATCAACTGGAATAGCGCTATTTTCCGTACGTTTAATTGCACCAGCAACTATATAATCAATACTTGACTGATAAGTTGTTTGCCCGGTAAAAACTTTTACATCTTTTATAGTATGGTGATCTAGGGTATCAGGGGTGAAAAAATTTTCTGCTCTGTGGCTACTCTCCCAATTTGAATTACCACTGCCCCAAGCAAGATGTATCGGCTGCTCTTTTATACTTGCTGCTATTGCTGCTCTTCCTGTTTGGGTGAGGATTGACATTATTTCTCTCTCTGTAGTTTGTCTTTGTTATTGGGAATGGCTCAAACCTGGAACTATAGGCAAAAAGCACTCTTTTTCCATTACCTATGAGATTGGTATAAGATGAAAGCTTCTTTAACGCATGCCTATTACTTAATATATACATCTTTCATAGTTGTATGTTTAAGTAAAAGAAAAATATTTTATCGATATTTCGCTTAAATTTCTGTTGATTAATTTTTTACTTATGTAAAATATAGCTCATTATATTATACATACTGTATGGTTGGTCTTTATCCCAGCAGAGATTTCTGGGAAAGCAGTTTAGAAATGCCTGTAGATCATTGGCTACTCAGCTTTCAAAATGAGGAAATGCGTAAAAATTGGCTTTATTCCCTCTCAGGTAGACAACTGAATGTTATCTTTCTTCACTGTTTTAAAGGTCAGCAAAATGAGCAATTATTTAAAGAACACGAGCTTTGGAAGTATGATGATATCTCAGTTCAACAAAAACGTAAAATGCTCATGGACTGTTCAGATTCTTTGTTCAACTATTATCTACTTAGTCATTTTAACCATTCTAAACTTGAATCTGCTGTTGTTGAAGTAGCAAAATCTGCTTTGAATGAAGAGTTGATCACACAGTTTTTATGTAAAAACAATAAACATGATAAAAAATCCTTGATCTTTGTTTTATTTCATAGTGACCCAGAATTAATCAAATGTGTTTACCACTTTGATAAAGTACAAAAGAAAGGATTTTCATCTTTTGCTTTACAGAATTCTCCAAGGCAGATGAAAATTCCATTTAAAAACTTTATATCAAAAGAAGTTATTCACCAATTACTACAAGAATACGATGCTGAAAAAGATGATGGCTTTGAAACTCAACTACAAGGTTTTTTCTACCATCAAAATCGTATATACGTGTTTATACGTCGTGCTAGCAATAAAGACTTACTCTTCAGTTCAAACCGCATTATCCATGGATATAGGCCAGATTGGATTATTCTGGATTTTGCACTACATGGTAATCAAGTAAATCTATGTGCTAAGAATTTTAGTGAAAGCCTAAAAATAGCAAATAGTATCGTAAGTCATTATTTTGAACGCGAATGCTTATTCATCAACATGCAAGACCAGAATTGTACACTTCTTGTTGCAACATTCTTGAAATCTTCCATAGAAGGTACTGATCCTAATATTTGTTTATTTGATGTAAAGTTTCGTTCAACTGAGCTCAAGAAAGATACGTACTTAGTTGTAGTCACCAATCCAGTTAACTCAATTGCTCGGGAATTACAAATGCTAAAACTAACAATCGAGCAAGATAATTCACTTGTTGAATCTATTCGTATTGTATTTCAAGAGAAGAAAGTGACTCTGTTCTTTAAAAGAAACCAGCATTATACTATTATTTATTACTCAGAGCACATACTCAATAAAAACGAGCGTGAAGATTTTAAATCATTAATGAAAGAAACCTATGGACTTACAATTCTCCCAAAAGCAAGCTGTTGCAGATATTCTGAGATCTCATGACTCCTGGATTGATCCTAGTAAAGCTTATTTAGAAACTGCGTTGTGGTTGTCTGGCTTTGGTTTTATTAAATTAAAAGAGGTTGATTTTGTTATTTGCTCTCGCGAAGAAGATCATCTAGATTGGCCTCACGTATTTTACCCAGATTGTAATAATGAAATTCCTATTAGTCCAGATTTTGATGAAGAGTGTGATGACATGCTTTGTGAAGATTGTTGTCGTTACATTTTACCAAATACTCATCAGAAACAACGATTTCACCTACTATCGACCAATCTTAACTTAGAAAAAATTGCAAATTGGTTTGAGGATTTATTAAACGACTCAAAATTAATCTGGCAAAAAGCAGCAGAAGGAGTTTACCACGTAAGTAGCCAAGGTAGCATCGTAAGCCTAATTATTCTCGACCTTTGCACTGATGCAGTACATTTCACCATAGATAAACTTAGAATTCAGCCCACTACCCTTATTACCGTAAGAGAAAATGTACCAAACTTGCCACTTGTTTTGCCTATCGTAAAAATGTCTGATCTTCTTTGTGAACATAAAACTTTACATGAAATAATTCTTGAAGCAGCTATACCAGAGTTAATTGCTAATGTTTCTACGCAAATCTTTCCCATTATTTCACTAAAGGAAGTTAAACCTAAATTACCAAAAAAGGTGCTACAACTAAAGTTTTCGCATGGTGTGGTTTACATCAATGACATCGAAGTAGTAAATAAACGAGCTACATTGTGCATTAGTATTTTTCGCGTTTTATTCAAACAATTTCTTGATGACTTTAAAAATGATCTACCGTTAGAGCAACATATACCACTGAGCATTGAAAAAATAGCAGACCGTTTAATTTTTCATTCAGAAATTACAGATTTAGAACAACAAATAAGATATCCACTGAATAAAATGCAAAGGGCAATAAAAGAAAATTTAGCCAACCAGTTAGGATTGAGCATCAAACGTGACGATATTATTCAAACTATTGGCTGGCCAGAATTAACTTGTAAAGAGTACGGTTATCGTCTCAATCCTTTTACTCTTGCATTGAAAAAGTAAATTTTCTACTTCTTTAGGACCTCTTGTTCACTTATTTCTTTTTCTAGATCAGCAAAAGGCTCTGTGTCGCTTCTTGCCTTTTACCAACAAACGTCAACTTTCTTTTTAAAAGTATCTACTCCTAAAATAGCATTTATTTGACCAACCTGTGGATACCAGCACCCATCAATCTTACTGATAAATTTTGTTGGTAAAGACTGGCCATTTTTTGATTCAAACATCAACTGACGAATATTTTCTTCTTCTATTGGCTTTAACATGAGTATACCGGAAGTATAAACATTTCTTAAACTGCTTGCACCACTTAAACTTTGGAAAGGATTTTCTTTAGGAAGCTTTTTATTAACATTGTGGGTTAAAATAACACCTGCATTTGGATTAATTGCAGAACGTACCCTTTCGACTTTTTCTTGCAAAAACGCGTACATAACATCATTGTCATTTTCATTTCTATAGTTAAAGACATTGCGTAAAGAGTCAATAACAATAACATCTACCTCTGCTGGGTTGAAAAATTGTTTCACGGTATTATAAACTTTACTCTCGTCAAGTAGTAAATTAGCATCAGACGTAATAGCAAAGTTATTTTCAACTAAATTCAAAAGTTTGTTGTCAATCTTAAGTTGTTGTAGTCTTTCACGCATATAATGGTAGCCAACATCAGTCTGTAGATAAAAGATTTTTAGAGGTTTTGCTGGTACCATATCAAAAAATGGAATACCTGCTGACATATTAGCAAGCCAAGAAATCAAAAAATCAGTTTTTCCCACTTTAGGAGTACCACCAAGTACTAATAATCCACCTGGTATTAAGATTCTTGGGGAAATTATATCTTTTGTTATTGGTGACTTATCGTTTAAATACTGCTTTACAGAAAAAGCTGAGATGTTTTCTTTAACTACTGGATTGGCTGATATTAACAGCTGGTTTATATCTATTTCTTCTACAATAGCATCAAGAGCACTCCATCCACTCTTTTTACCTTCTGGAATGTTTAGAATAGAGCACTTTAGGTTACTCAGCTTATTAGCTATTTTTTCAGCATACTGCTTACCTACTTCATTATTGTCTGGCCAAATGATGATCTGCTTTCCATTAAGAGGTGAAAAGTCTGTCTGATCAATTGAGTCAAACATCACTGTTGTTGCTGTGATACCATGATTTGTTAATTTTTCAGCACATTTTTCGCCTTTTACTATAACTACTCTGTCTGATTTTATGATTTCAGGAATGTTGAAAAGTGGCTTTGAATCACTACTGCGCGTTTTAGTATTCCAAGCATAATAACTGTTATCATTATAAAGATAGACATAAATAATGTCTTTGCCGTTTTCATCACGGTAAATGAATCTTTCAGCATTGAGCCATTTTGATATTAAGCCAATAACGTCAAAAAGTTTAGTTTTACCAGTAACAAATGCCCAAAGACTGATGATATCTCCACTTTTACCGGTAACTAGGCTAGACCAATTTCCTGCCTTCATGTCGACTACGATTTGGTCCTTTTGTAGATCAGCAATACAAAACTTCTTTTTATAAAATTTCCCATTAGGAAAAAAATGAGCAATGCATGCTTTAATGTTATGAAGTAGCAGTGATCTAATTCCTAAAACATCTTCAGGATCTTTCCACAAAAAGTTTTCTGTAATACTCCAAAAATCCATATATCCCCCATATTTATTTTTTTACTATTTTTTTACTTTTCAATTTTTTAATTCCAATTAACTGTTGCCTTCATAAAACTCGCGTAACTACCATATTCTGGAGTAATCACTGAGATGATCTTATTTTTTTCACCATATCCACTAGTTTCCGTGCCAATCTTAACTAAACATTCCAGGCCATTTAGTTCTGAAATGGATTTAATTTTACGGGCAAGATTTGCTTCTTCTCGATCATCATGAGGATAGATATTGCGAGCTGACTCCAAAATACTCCTAATCATCGAACGACCCATTTCTCCCCAGACATCTTCTCCATTTTCGTTGAGTTTACTCCCTTGAATACCAAAGATTTGATAGATCTTACGTTTTGAGTATGGTCCTTCTACCACAGTAAATTCGAGATTCAAGTAAATGCTGCCAGTATTTTTACTTTTCGTCAGTAAGCCATTTGGTTCATGACCTCCAGGACAAATTTTCACTAATACTTTTGCTATAGTACCAGCAGGTATTAAGCTACTTCTTGATTTTGCAGTATTAAAATCAGTTAAGAAATCTTCTAACATATAACTCTCCATTTTTAAATTAGCTAAAAGTCTATAAATTAAAACCTTAGCTGCTCCACAAGTTGCCAACTACCATTTATCTTATCGACAACCTTACTTGGCACACGTTCACCATTACGTAACTCAAATACTATTTGGCGGACAGTGCTTCCTTCATCTTGACTGAACATCACCATTCCAGTAGTGTAGAAACCCCTTAAAGACCCAGCACCGCTTAAACCCTGAAATGGATCTTCTTCCAGCATTTTCTTAGATAATTTTTTCGTATGATGGGTCAACACTATACCAGCATCTGGATTGATAACATTACGTAGCTTTTCGAGTGTTTTTTGTAAAAAGAACAGCATAGCACTATTATCATTTTCATTTCCATACTCACTGCTAAAGATGTTCCGCAATGGATCTATGGCTAAAATATCAGGTTTAAAGCGTTCTTTCACAATTTCTCTGATTTCACTTATTTCGTCATGGCTAAATGAGAGTTGTACTTTAGGAGTAATAATGAGATTACTTGCAGCTATAGCCAAAAGTTCTTTGTCGAATTTTAACTGTTGCAAACGCTCTTTCATGTAGTCATACTCAATCTCGGTCTGCATGTAAAAGATCTTCAGAGGTCTACTTGGAGTCATACCAAGAAACGAAACCCCTGCTGCCATGTGAATCAACCAGGAAATAAGAAAATCACTTTTGCCAATTTTAGGTGGGCCACCAAATACCAATAAACCCCTTTGCGTCAGGATTCTTGGTGAGATGATATCTTCCGGTATGGGTGATTGATCATCCAAGTATTCCTTCACGCTGAAAAAGGGGATTTTTTGAGTAATGGTTTGTAGCATATATAACCTCTAAAAGTTAACTTTGATTAGTAGCAGTAGCTTTTGCTTTAATTTTCGTGAGTAATTTTCCCAAATGCGGTTCTTCAACCATATTGAGGCATCCACTTCGATCTTTAGCCGGATATCCCCAAGAATTGATAGTATGGCAAACAAATGAACGTACCTCTGTGCCATCATCTTTCTTGATTCCAACCATGCTAATTACTTCATCAACAATTCCAGGGAGTTCACTGGCAGTTTTAGCCCCTTCACATTGAGGAAGCCAGGTTGGACGATTGAAATCATCAAGATACTGACCTAAAGTGCCAACTATGATGATGTCTTTATCCCGAATATGTTGAAACTGATTGAGCCAAGCCATCATCTCCTGAGCAAGTGTGCCGTAAGCAGCTCTCATGTCCTGTTTCCCTGATTTCTCAGAAAAAGCTTCAGGTTGCATCTTTGCCCAAAGTAGACATAAACGTGATGCAACGGTTATACTGTCGATAAAGATAGAGCGGTATTTAGAAATCTCCAAAAGAAGATCTTTGTACTTACCAGATACATGCTCATAGTGTCTTTGACTATATGCTTGATCAGATTTTAATGCAGGGTTTGGACCATCAATAAGGCAAGCTACATCCCGTGCTTCATTCCAGATACGAATACTGATAGAATCCCCTTTCCACTTCTGAACGGCTAAAAGTCCTGCTTCAAAATCAAGACAAAGTGTTGTTGACTCATCAAGAGTTTTAAGTAGACTGGTTTTGCCGATTCCATAAGGTCCAAAGATTACTATCTTCACACCTGTTACCATTTTTACTCTTTCTTCGCTGTTTATTATTTTTAAAGTCATATATCATGTCCCTCCTATAAGAGTTATACTAGAACTGTCACTTGTTGTTTGATTTGCTAAAAAAAATTTTTATGTGTCGTCTTATTCGTTGCAAAGTGTTATAGACTGTTGTGCGTGGTATTCCGTTTATTTCAGCTATTTCTGGAACACTGAAAATTTCCAGTTGTCTGCATAGTACTTGCCATTCTCGGGGTAGTGTTGAGATAACGTCGTTCACATCAATACGAGTTGTTATTTCAGTGATAAAACGACATCTATCATCGACCACTTCATGTAGCTCATCAGAATCAACATAGAATATACCTTGTCTGCCACCGCGTTTTTTGCAGAGTTGCTTATTGATTAAATTAATAGCTCGACACTTAATAAGTTGACATACAAAGGTAGAAAAAGAGCTTCTACTTTCGTCATATTTCTCAATAGCAGGCCAAATCATACAGAAAAGTTCTTGCTCAATATCTTCAAGACTTTCATGAACAAAGCACTTTAAGTTCTTTATACATTTTGCGTAATGTCTAACGTATTTAACAATTATGGGATCAATTCCCGAGTAAGAATTCTTTGATTTCATAACTTTTCTTGAATAATTAACTTCTTCAAGAATGGTTGTTTTCGGAAACTAATTGTAATTGCGGAGCAAAATTAAATAATTGCGATGCGATTTTTAACCCATTGATATTCTATCACTTTTTTTTGAGAATAATTGCGGTAGCATTTTAAATAATGACGATAGCCAAACAACAAGCAGCCATTACAGTATAACTCATATAAGAAACGTTTAAGGATTTTGGATTATGAATTTTGGCGTGAAAGCTTTAAGCAGTGAAAGATTAAAAGCAGAACTATTGTTGAACATAAGATCGTGTCTTTCGTATTTACTACCTAATGGCACTTTTTGCAGAAATGAGTTTCAAGTAGGCGATGTCTGGGGTAATAAAGGAAAAAGTTTAAGAGTAGAATTAAGTGGCAGTAAAGCCGGATTGTGGAATGACTTTGCGACAGGAGATGGTGGTGACATTATCGACCTTTGGGCGGCTGTGCATAGAAAAAACGCCAAAACAGAGTTTTCTGAAGTAATGGCTTCTATAAGTGAATGGCTTGGCAAACAACACACTAGAGAAAAAAAGAGTATCAAAGATCTAGAACAGTACATGACTTGTAGCTGGAATTATTACGATGAGAACAACCAAGTTATTGTTATAGTTTACCGATATGATCCACCTGAAGGAAAGAAAGAATATCGTCCTTTTGATGTTAAAGAACTGAGATTTAAAGAGCCAGATGTAAGGCCACTCTATAACATTCCAGGAATTTTAAAGTCTGATAAAGTTGTTCTGGTTGAAGGGGAAAAATGTGCTGAAGCGCTTATAGAACAAGGTATCACAGCTACAACAGCAATGTTCGGGTCGAATGCATCTCCTGATAAAACAGATTGGACACCGCTTAAAGGTAAACATATTGTCATTTGGCCAGATAATGATGAAGCAGGCAAACGATATGCTGAAAATGCTGCCAAAAAGCTGTCAGATCTTGGTGTTGCATCACTTACCACTCTTAAGATTCCACAAAATAAACCAAAAGGTTGGGATGCTGCAGATGGTGTGTTAGAAGGAATAAATGTTGAAGAGTTTTTGGCTTCAACCCCATGTATAAATTTACCTGCTACTAGTACTCCAACTACTGATATTCTAAAGACGAAGAGATTTGTTTCATTTCCTGCAAGACAATATTTGAGTGACAAATCACCAATGCCAGAGGATATAATCGCACCAAGAATTTTAACTCCAAGTGGACTTTTAGTTTTTGCTGGTGCACCTAAGGTAGGAAAAAGTGACTTTCTTATTTCTTGGCTTTTCCATATGGCATCTGGAGTTTCATTTCTTGATATGGTGCCTAAAAGGCCTTTAAGAATCTTCTATCTTCAGACTGAAATTGGTTACCATTATATGCGTGAACGAGTACAACAACTAAAACTTAGTGAGGAATTGATAGAGTTTGCTGCAGATAATTTGGTAATTACGCCACAAGTAAAGATGCTTTTAAACGACGATAGTATGGATGAGGTTGTTGCTGAAATAGAAAGGTCATTTGGTTCAAACACAGTTGATGTTATTGCTATTGATCCACTGCGTAATATTTTTGATGCTGGTGATAATGGTAGTGAAAATGATAATAATGCAATGCTCTTTTTCTTACAAGAGAGAGTTGAAAAGCTAAGGACATTAGTCAATCCAGATGCAGGAGTTATTCTAGTGCATCACACGAAAAAGATACAAAAGAAATCATTAGAAGAAGATCCATTTCAGAGTTTTAGCGGTGCAAGCAGCTTAAGGGGATTTTATACTACAGGAATAATTATGCACAGACCAGATGAACAACAAAGTAAACGCCAGCTAATCTTTGAGTTACGTAATGGCCATGCTATTGCATCAAAATACATTGATAAGATTAACAACAACTGGTACGTAGTTGATTATGAATCGCAAAGACTTGTGAATAAAGATTATGGCCAAAAGTTAGATGCAGAACGTTCGCGTAGGTATGATACTATTCTACAATTAATTTATGACAAAGCACGGAAGGGACGTCTATATACAATAAATTCGTTCTGTCAGGCATTTGAGAATAAAGCAGGTCTTGGTAGTCAGCATTCGATTCGTGAACGTATTGATACTTTAGCTACAAAAGGCTATGTAAAATTTAATAGAGAAGGTAAAAATGGAGCAAGAACTAGATATGGGGTGCTTTGTGTTGCAGGCATGGAAAAGAAAAGTACGGTATTTGATCATCAACTGAATAAAGAAGTGACAATTTATGAAAGGATTTTACCAACTGACTATAAATCACTGGAGAATGGTAGCATCTTACCAGTTGAAAATCCGAATACTTGGGTTAATCATAGCATCTGCAATTAATAAAGTTTTCATAGAAACTATGAGTTACTTCAGTCTTCGGATTTGCTCAGTCTGTCTTCAGAATTTGCTTAGTCTATGCAGACTGAATTTAGTGAAGGAAAAGAAATGCGAGATTTTCAATAATTTAGAGGGATTGTCGAATTTTACAGCCGCAGACTGAATAATAGGGAAAAAAGCCAGGATTATAGAGGGTTTTGTCCGATTTTCAGTTTCCAAAATAACTCCTATTATTATAAATAATAATATTAAGTAGTATGAATTAACACATACTACCTTTAGCTTTTAGCTTACTACAAAATCTCAATAGACAAAAATATGAAAAACCTACTATCGCTTTTGGACAGCCTGAAAAAAAGATGAAAGATAAATGCTTACAAAAGACAAAATGGATAGCGTTTTAAGAAGATTCTACAACTTCAGGGTACAATTATACTACCAAGGCCTAAGTTGCTCATGTAGGGTACTCGATTACGAGACATTTCTAAATTATTTTTTACCTCAAACTTTTATTTATTACAAAAAACCCTACAGTTAGTTTATCGTGTTTTTTTGTTGGTTGCAAAGAAAATTTTTCAAACCTAAAGAACAAATGGTTAGCAGACTTTTTGAAACGTTATTTTTGCAATAGCTAACTTATGTTACTTTCACCATAAGGATGGTCTTTAAAACGCTTTAGGAGGTCCTTACAACACTACTTGTAATTTAGATATATAAAATTCGTCTTTTTAAAATTAACGCGCGTAGACCCCTTAAAAACTCGAATAAAAGGCATTCCAAACAATTCTATTGTTACAAAACAAACTTACATGTAAGTTTAACGTCATTTTTATTCATTGTAAAGAAAAAATTTGTATGAAGGTCTTATTTAGAAAACTCACTTTGCAATAGCTTTACTTCTACCATAAGTTTAACAGGCTTCAGAAGGCTCTTACTCTCATCTTTTTTTTATGCTGATAAAACTCAAATAAACGCTGGTCTACTGAGTTTGGTCAGGTCTCCGTGGAATACTCAATAGCCTCTTGGTATCTGATAGCAAAAGAAAGAAGTGTAATCTGAGGTGGGCTTTTGGTGAATTGAGAAGTTAAGTTATTTTCAATTCTTTCAAACGACTTATTGTTTTTTCAAATCTAGCTCATATCAACTTTTTGGAAGAAATGACTTAAGATCAACTAAAACAAAAAAATTTTAGTGCAAATCAAATTTCTGACCTCATTTCTAGTATATATCTGTTAAGAGGTGGTTGAAAGAGCTACTATAACGTAGACAACCTCGACCCACATACTTCTTAGGGGTAGCACATGATTCTTGGATTTCCGTTGTTGGCCAATAAAAAAACTATAAACCGCTTTTTGATAGTACATTTTGACAGAACCAAACGATATTTAGGAATTAGTGCTACTTATAGTTTTAAATAATAGCAAATGCTAACACTCGACCTCGGCAAACAAACAGGCTGGGCTATTTTCACCGATGGAGTAATTCAAAGTGATAGTGAAAACTTTCATGGTAGCCGTTTCAGTGGAGGTGGCATGCATTTTTTGAGTTTTCGCAATTGGCTTAATTCCTTGGAGCATAAGTTCACTGCGGTTTATTTTGAAGAAGTAAGAAGACATCTTGGAACTGATGCTGCGCATTGTTATGGTGGTTTCTTTGCCGTTTTAGCTGCTTGGTGTGAGGGGGAAAAAATTCCTTACAAAGGTGTACCTGTGAAGACGATAAAACGTTTTATTACGGGCAAGGGTAATGCCAGCAAAAGTGAAGTTATTGAAGCTGTAAAGGGAAAAGGGTTTATTCCTCAAGATGATAATGAAGCCGATGCTTTGGCATTGATGTTTTGCGTTAATAATTTAGGTAAAGATTTTAATATGCTAGATAACACATAGGAAGTGGGTCCTTTCCGCCAGGCTGGCTGATTTGGGCGGGAAACCCCAGGCTCTCTCTAGCGTCAGACGTATTTTGATTATTAACTTTTTAACAAGAATCTCCACCTAGTAATTATATGAATTTAGCAATACACCACTATCCTATTGAAAATCTTGTCGAATATGAGCGTAACCCTCGTAAGAATGACGATGTAGTAAACAGAATGTGCGCTTCAATTCGGGAGTTTGGTTTTCGTATTCCGATAGTTGCAAAAAGCGATGGCACTGTAGTTGATGGTCATTTAAGACTTAAAGCAGCAAGAAAACTGGGTATGGAAAGTATTCCAGTGGTGCTAAGTGATAATTTAAGTGAAGCACAAACCAAGGCTTTTCGGTTACTAGCCAATCAATCAGCGAACTGGGCAAAGTGGGACGATGATCTTTTGAAGGTAGAAATTCAAGAATTAGAAGACTTACAGTTTGATCTTAAAATGACCGGATTTGAGCTGGAAAAAGTTCAACGTTTTCTCGACAACATTGATGGAAAAGAAGAAGTAGAAAGAGGAGAAAAAGAGGGGGTGGAATTGGTCGATAAAAAGTCAGTAGTGTCGAAACCAGGTGATCTATGGATTTTAGGTGGTCATCGAATCTACTGTGGTGATAGTTGTCTAGTTGAATCATTTAAAGCGGTATTAGACGATAAAATGGCAGATATTACCGTGTGTGACCCTCCGTATAACGTTGATTATGGTAGTAGTCAAGAGAGAGAAGACAAAAAAATACTAAACGATGATCAAGGTGAAAAATACGAACTTTTTCTGTATGACATTTGTTCCCACGTTTTAGCAAACACCAAAGGGGCAATTTACATCTGTGCATCATCATCTGAGCTTTCGACCTTGCAAAAAGTATTTGAAGAAGCAGGTGGTCGTTGGTCGACATTCATCATTTGGGCAAAGAATCATTTTACACTGGGGAGATCTGATTATCAAAGACAATACGAAACAATACTCTACGGTTGGAAAAACGGCAATAAACGTGAGTGGCATGGTGGTAGAAATCAAAGTGATCTCTGGTTTTATGATAAGCCAATACACAATACACTACACCCAACGATGAAGCCAGTAGAGCTAATGGAGAGAGCGATAGTAAACAGCAGTAGACCAGGAGACATAGTTCTTGATCCATTTAGCGGGTCTGGGAGTACGTTGATTGCATGTGAGAGGACAGGAAGAATCTGCAGAACAATAGAGCTAGATCCCAGGTTTGTAGATGTAACGATAAAACGTTGGCAGGTGTATACGGGGAGAGATGCTATTCTCGCTGATACTGGAAAGACTTTTGCACAAATTCAAGAATCAAGACAGTAAGGGGCGAAATAAGGAAAAAAAGAGGGGAAAGAAAGTTGGAAGAAGGGAAAATCACGCAGACGGAATGGGCAAGAGAGATAGGGGTTTCGAAGCAATATGTCTGTTATTTAGTAAAGAAAGGAATAGTTAAGCTGGAGGATGGTTTGATTGACCGAGAACAAGCAAATGAAGCGGTAGCAGCAATTAGAGATCCAAGTCAACCGCTAAGAAGAAAAAGCGGAGAAAGAGGAAACACCAGTGAGCTCTCTACCATGCTGCTAAAAACCCGGATAAAAAATGAAATGGAGCGTGGTAAACTGCTTGAGGCAAAGGCAAAAGCTGAAATTGGTGAACTTATCTCAGTAGAAGAAGTAAAGACAGAAGCATTTAATGTTGCAAGAGTGGTAAGAAATAATCTCCTCAATATCCCAGACAGAGTATCAGCATTACTGGCATCGATTAATGACACAGAAAAGATCCATGAGACATTAACTGAAGAAATCAGAACTGCGTTGGAGGAGTTAGTATTTCAATGATATTTAAAATTATTAAGGAATCGTTTTATCGCCTTAGTGAGCCTAATTCACATATTAGTTGCAATAATGATTTTAAGTAAAGCATCAGCAGATACTTATTGCAGGCAAAAAGTGCCTTTTGCTTTAAGTGGCATAGAAGTGCAACAATTGCAGCGAATAGCATTATGATATATAGCAGTAGCTTTTATACAGGGTTAAAGCCAGATCCACCACTTAAAGTATCAGAGTGGGCAGATAAGAATCGTAAACTTTCAACGATAGCATCATCAGAACCAGGAAAATGGAGGACAGAAAGAACCCCGTACCTGAGAGAAATAATGGATTCGCTTTCTCCGTCCTCACCAGTTGAAAAAGTGGTATTCATGAAAGGAGCACAGATTGGCGGAACAGAAGCTGGAAATAATTGGATAGGGTATGTAATCGACCAAACACCAGGTCCTATGCTGGTAGTACAGCCAACAGTAGAAATGGGCAAGCGCTGGTCAAAGGGAAGATTTGCACCACTTATTGAAAGCACACCATGTTTAAAAGATAAAGTAAAAGACCCAAGATCAAGAGATTCAGGTAATACAGTACAAAGCAAAGAGTTTCCGGGAGGAATTGTAGTAATAACTGGAGCAAATAGCAGTGTGGGTCTGAGATCTATGCCAGTGAAGTATTTGTTTTTAGATGAAATTGATGCATATCCAGGAGATTCAGGAGGAGAAGGAGATCCAGTTCTTCTCAGTATCGCGCGAACTAATACATCTACGCGGAGAAAAATATTCTTGGTTTCAACACCAACTGTTCATGGAATCAGCAGAATAGAGAAGGAATTTGAGAGCTCAGACAAACGATACTTTTTTGTACCTTGTCCACATTGTAATTACTATCAGGTGCTGAAATGGGCACAGATAAAGTGGGAAGAAAAGAACCCAGCAACAGCGCACTATGTGTGTATAGAATGCAGCGGCAAAATAGAAAACCATCAGAAAACAGAGATGCTAGCTAGAGGTAAATGGAGAGCTACAGTGGAAGGGGGTGCAAAAGAAGCAAAAGAAGGGGCAAAAAAAGGATTCCATCTTTCAAGCTTGTATAGCCCAGTAGGCTGGTATAGTTGGAAACAAGCAGTAGAAGATTATCTGCATAGCAAAGAAAATGAGCAATTATTAAAGGTCTGGATCAACACCACGCTGGGAGAAACCTGGGTAGATAAAGGAGAAGTACCAGACTGGAAGCAACTATTTGAGCGTCGAGAAAATTTTCCGATAGGCATGGTGCCAAAAGGTGGAAAAACAGTGTTGACGGCAGGAGTTGATGTGCAAAAAGATCGGTTAGAGGGAGAGATTGTAGCCTGGGGAAGAAACCGAGAAAGTTGGTCAATAGACTACCAGGTATTTGAAGGTGATATAGGAAGTGGAGAAGTATGGGGAAAACTGTCAGAGCTTTTGAATCATCATTTTATTGGAAGAGATGGCCTTGAATATATGATAAGCATGATGGCGGTTGATGCTGGGTATGCAACGCAAGAGGTTTATAACTGGGTAAGAGGTCACCAAGGATCAGGGAGAGTAATAGCGGTAAAGGGAGCAAACAAAGCGCTAGTGCCGCTTAACAGCCCAAGTAGAGTGGATGTGACAGTTGGTGGTAAGAAGTTACGCAGAGGAATGAAGCTGTGGCCAGTTGGGGTATCGATATTAAAGTCAGAGCTTTTTCAATTACTTAATGTTTTAACAGAAGGGGCGCCGGGGTATTGTCATTTTCCAGAGTATCCACCTGAGTACTTTAAACAATCAACAGCAGAGCAATTAATCACCAAGGTAGTAAAAGGGTATACCAAACAAGAGTGGCAAAAGATAAGAGACCGAAATGAAGTATTAGATTGCCGAATTTATGCCAGAGCAGCGTCTATTGCCCTGGGAATTGATCGTTGGTCAGAGAGTAAATGGGAGAGTTTAGTAGGAGAAAAAGCTAAAAAGTCAAAGAGAGTGAGAAGAAGTCAATGGTTAAGTGAGAAAAGTTGATGTACAACCAAGAATATTTAACTCAAGTAGAAGAAGCGATAAGGAAGCTACAGAGCGGGGAAAGAGTAGCATCGATTGCATATGGTGACCATGTGGTTAGGTATGGAGAAGTGCAGATAAAAGATCTATTGGATTTAAGACAACGAATTAAAGCTGAATTGAAAGTCGCAGGTGTGAAGAGAAAGATTGTTATTTCAACGAATAAAGGGATCATATAATGATAAAAATCGTTGAAAGGAACACCATGACAAAAATTGTAGGAAAAGAATATACAGAATTTTTAGAGCAGTTGAAAGAACAGATTGCTACTAGTCGTTATAAAGCAGCACTAGTAGTAAATAGCAAGCTTATTGTGCTTTACCACCATATTGGTACAGAGATCTTAAAGCGTCAAAAAGAACATGGCTGGGGTGCTAAAATCATAGATCAGCTAAGTAAAGATTTAAGAAGTGCATTTCCAGAAATGAAAGGTTTTAGTCCTAGAAATTTGAAGTATATGCGTAAGTTTGCTGAGGAGTATTCTGATATTGAATTTGTGCAGGAACCTCTTGCACAATTGACTTGGTACCACAATGTTACTCTTTTAGAAAAGATAGAGAGTCGAGAAACAAGGTTGTTTTATATAAAAGAAGCAATTGAACATGGATGGTCAAGAAACATCATGGTAATGCAGATTGAACTTGGGTTGCATAAGCTTCAGGGAAAGGCTATCACTAATTTCAAAGAGAAGCTACCTTCACCTCAATCAGATTTAGCACATTACACACTAAAAGATCCATATATTTTCGATTTTTTAAGTATAGGGAAGGATGCTCATGAAAGAGAAGTAGAAAAAGGGCTTGTAGGACATGTAGAGAAGTTTTTGCTAGAGCTTGGTGAAGGCTTTGCCTTTGTCGGTAGACAATTTCATTTAGATGTTGGCGATGACGATTTCTACATAGATTTATTGTTTTATCACTTGAAGCTACGTTGTTTTGTGGTGATTGAATTGAAAGATAAAAAATTTAAACCTGAATATGCAGGAAAAATGAATTTTTATCTTTCAGCCGTTGATGATTTACTGAAGCACGAGAATGATCAACCATCCATAGGATTAATTTTATGTAAATCTAAAAATGATGTACTAGCAAAATACACTCTAAAGGATATGACCAAACCGATAGGTCTTGCAGAATATCGAATTACTGAAAACCTACCAGAAAAGATAAAAACAGCGCTACCAACAATAGAAGAATTAGAAGCTGAATTATTGAAAATTTCAGATAAAGAAAAGTAATGCTACTAAAATCATTCAAACAATTATTCCGAAAACCAGCAAAAAGTTCAGCATGGGATGCAGCAGGTTCAGGAAGAAGATTATTGCACTTTCAACCAGAGACAGGAAGTATAAATAGCTTACTCTCGCATAGTCTTGAAACTTTACGAAGTCGATCACGTGATATGGTAAGAAAGAACTCCTATGCAGCAAACATAATCGATACGATAGTAAGTAACTCTGTTGGGACAGGAATAAAGCCGCAGTCAAAGGCGAAAGATGGAGAGTTTCGGAAAAAAGTGCAAGAGTTATGGCTGAGATGGACAGATGAAGCAGACAGTAGCGGAGTGAGTGATTTTTATGGGTTACAAGCTCTAGTATGCAGAAGTATGATAGAAGGAGGGGAATGTTTTGTACGGCTGAGAACGAGAAAACGAGAAGATGGACTTTGTGTGCCGTTGCAACTGCAAGTGTTAGAATCAGAGCATTTAGATAATAAAAGCAATCAGACGCTCGGCAATGGTAATGTAATTCGCAATGGTATTGAATTTAACCGACTTGGGCAGAGGGAAGCGTATTACCTTTTTCGAGAACATCCAGGTGAAGGCTCATTTGGCGAATCAGTGAGAGTGCCAGCAAACGATGTTTTACATATTTATAAACCACTTAGACCTGGACAAATAAGAGGAATACCGTGGCTTTCTACAGTACTACTCAAACTCTACGAACTTGATCAATATGACGATGCGGAATTAGTGAGAAAGAAGACAGCAGCGATGTTTGCAGGGTTTATTACGAGACTTGATCCTGAAGCAAATATCATGGGAGAAGGAGAGAGTAATGAACAAGGGGTAGCACTATCTGGTCTTGAACCTGGAACTATGCAACTTTTAGACCCTGGAGAGGATATAAAATTTTCAGAGCCATCTGATGTTGGAGGAAGTTACGAAGCATTCATGAAACAGCAGCTCAGGGCAATAGCAGTAGGTATGGGGATAACGTATGAGCAGCTAACAGGGGATTTAACGGGTGTCAATTATTCATCAATCCGAGCCTGGTTAATAGAGTTTCGGCGGAGGTGCGGAATGTTACAGCATAACATAATGGTATTTCAGTTTTGCCGTCCAGTATGGGATAGGTGGTTAGAATTAGCCCTACTCTCAGAAGAACTCGATATAGGAGAAGAATGGACAAAAAAAGGGGCAAAAGAGGTAAAATGGATAGCGCAAGGGTTTGATTGGGTAGACCCGCTGAAAGATCAGCAAGCACAGCAAATGGCGGTAAGAAATGGGTTTAAAAGTAGGTCAGAAGTAGTTTCAGAGCTAGGTTATGATATTGAAGAAATAGACCAAGAAATTGCTGAAGATCAAAGGCGTGCTAATGACCTAGGTTTAAGCTTTGATACCGACATAAATTCTAACGCTGAGGTAATATGAAACAACAAGCAATGTGGTTAAATAAAGCTGTAATGGTAGAACCAAGGAGTTTTGAACTATTATCATTACATGCGGCAAAACATCCGACGTTTAAAAATATAAAACATGCAGTAAAAAATAGTGAAAGTGGAATAAAAGTAATACCAATACATGGAATCTTGACGAAAAAGTCAGAAGCTTTTGATGATGTGTTGGGGATGACATCGTATGAGAAGGTACGTGAAAAGATAGAGGAAGCTTTAATAGATGAAGAAGTAGAAACAATAATTTTGGACATAGACAGCCCAAGAGGAGAAGTAAACAGTTTATTCGACCTTTCTGACTTTATTTACGAAGCAAGAACAAAAAAGAGGATTGTGGCGATAGCAAATGATGATGCTTACTCTGCTGCGTACGCTATAGCTTCTAGCGCTGAAAAGGTGTATGTAAGCAGAACATCTGGGGTAGGAAGCATAGGAGTAATAGCAAGTCACATTGATCAAAGTGGATTCGATGAAAAGCAAGGTATTAAGTACACAACTGTTTTTGCTGGAAGTCGAAAAAACGATTTAAATCCACATGAGGCAATAACATCAGAAAGTGTGGAAAGCTTACAAGAGGAAGTAGACCGCCTATATGAAATGCTTTCCCGTCTCATAGCAAGAAACAGAAATTTGTCCACGGAAAGAATCAAATCAACGGAAGCAGGGCTATATTTTGGTGAGAGAGCAATAGAGATAGGACTTGCGGATGGAATCACAACGTTTTCTGAATTTATAGATAATTATAGGAGTAATATGACTAAAACTGAGATACAAGCAATAGATATAGATGATCTAATTGAACAAGGAAGATGTTTAGGGTATGAGAGCTGCTGCAAGGAAGTATTAGAGGTAATACGATTATGTAATTTATCAAAGATGCCAGAGAAGATAGGAGAATTTATCGAGCAGGATGTAAATGCAAAGCAAGCCCAAGAGATATTAATGTCGATACTGGCGGAGAGAACGAAGAAGACAGAGATTTTGAGTACAATACCACAAAGTTCAGCAGAAGACTTGATGATGCAGGTAGCAAAAAGTCGGAGCATTTGATACGCGGTCTAACATACGCCGCGGTAAATAAGCGTTCAAAATGCGCCACAATTATAGAGCAACATATCTTTTACCGCGGCGAATAGCGACTTTAAACACAGCGGAATAAACAAAGGAAAAAAAGGGGAGAAATATGACAAGCATAAGTGAAGGAAATAATTTAGGTGACCTTCTGAAATATGAAGCATCAAATCTTTATTCAAGGGAGCAAAT